>DATBXG010000644.1:0-11543 GCA_036514415.1 Paraburkholderia sp. | reverse complement strand
GCCATTGGCGGGCGACTCGTGGCGCCCGTGGCCGTGTCGGGCACGGCCGGCGCGGGCGGCGACGCCACGCAGGTGCTCACGCTCGTCGAGCGCACGGGGCCGGCGCAGTGGCGGGAGTCGCGCCTCGATCGCGTTTTCTTTGTCCCCTTAAAATCTGGAGTGATCTGAATCCGATGAGTATGTTGCGCGCGATCCAAAGAAACCGTCTGCCTGTCGACCTGACCGCAGCCGCTCGAGGCGCCTCGGTCATCGCGCTCTGTCTTCTGACCGCATGCGCCACGCGACTCGATCAGGCACCCGTCGTGGACCGCACCGCGCCGCTCGGCACGGCGGCCGCGCAGCCTCCCGTGCCGCTCGGGCCGCCGCCTCCGGGATACTACCGGGTGAAGCCGGGCGACACTCTCTATAGGATTGCGCTCGAAAACGGCCAGAATTATCGCGACATCGCGACGTGGAACAATCTCACCAATCCGAACCAGATTGAGGTCGATCAATTGTTGCGCGTCGTGCCGCCTGGTGCGAGCACGACGTCGGCGTACACGCCGGGTGTCGTGACCGCGCCGGTTCCGGGCGTGGGCGCAGCGCCGGGCGCGCCGGCAGCAGGAGCGCCGGCGCAGCCGCCGATCTACGGTTCGGGTGCGAACGCAGCGGCGCCGTCGGCCGCTGTGCCGCCGCAGCCGGGTGCAAGTGGCGGCGACATGGCCGCGGCGCCGGGCGGCAACATCGCGCTTGCGTGGCCGGTGCGTGGTCCGGTGCTCAACGGCTTCGACGATTCGAAGAACAAGGGCATCAATATTGGTGGTGCGCCGGGCGATTCCGTCAAGGCAGCAGGCGACGGACGCGTGGTTTATGCCGGAAATGGGCTGCGCGGTTACGGCAATCTCATTATCATCAAGCATGACGCGACGTTTTTGACCGCGTACGCACACAACCGGGCTTTGATGGTAAAAGAAGGGGATGCGGTCACCAAAGGTCAGAAGATCGCCGAAATGGGCAATACCGACTCGGACCGGGTGATGCTGCATTTCGAAGTACGCCGTCAGGGTAAGCCCGTCGACCCACTGAAGTACTTGCCGCCGCAATAAAGCGAGCCGACCATGCCGAAATCGAAGCGCCGTCTGCAGCAATCCGAGTCTGACAGCCAAGCCGCCCAGGTTTCGGTGGAGGACGGCGCGCAGTCGGGCGACGACGACGCGTCGCCCGAGCTCGAAGGCGGCCGCGATTACGACGAGCGCGACGAACGCGAGGAGCGGGAAGAGCGCGATTCCGCGGCCGACGAAGGCGGCGCAGGCGAAGGCGCCGAAACTGCTGATGCCGCGCCCGACGCCGATGATTTCCGCGCCATGCTGCAGGCCGAACTCACGGCCGACACCATTCAGCATTATCTGAACCGGATCAGCGTGAAGCCGCTGCTCACCGTCGAGGAAGAGCAGCGCTACTCGCGGCTTGCCAAGGCCGGCGAGTTCGAGGCGCGCCAGGTCATGATCGAGCGCAATCTGCGCCTCGTCGTCAGCATCGCCAAGGGGTACCTCAATCGCGGCGTGCCGCTGCTCGATCTGATCGAGGAGGGCAACCTCGGTCTGATGCACGCGATCGAGAAGTTCGATCCGACACGCGGCTTCCGTTTCTCGACTTATGCCACCTGGTGGATCCGCCAGAGCATCGAGCGCGCGATCATGAACCAGGCGCGCACGGTGCGTCTGCCGGTGCACGTGATCCGCGAACTGAACCAGGTGCTGCGCGCGAAGCGCCATCTGGAGAAGAACTCGCTCAACGCCGATTCGGCCTCGGAGCGGCGTGACGCGAGCATCGACGACATCGCTTACCTCACGGGCAAGACTACCGAGGAAGTCACCGACATTCTCGCGCTCAACGAACACACGGCATCGCTCGATGCGCCGCTCGACCTCGACCCGGCCAGCAGCCTGCTCGACCTGCTCTCGGACGACCAGAGCCAGTCGCCCGATGCGGAAGTGCAGCATCGCGAACTGGAAACGCTTACACGCGCGTGGCTTGGGCGGCTATCCGACAAGCATCGCCACGTCATCGAGCGGCGCTTCGGGCTGAACCATATCGAGCCGGCCACGCTCGAAGAACTGGCCGACGAAATGGGCCTCACCCGCGAGCGCGTGCGGCAGATCCAGCAGGAAGCGCTGGTGCGCCTCAAGCGCTTTTTCGCTTCGAACGGCGTGCGCAAGGACGCCGTTCTCTAAACCCTCGCAGTCCAGCTGAATGACAGTTCCCGTACTCGTATTCGACATCGAGACGATTCCCGATGTCGACGGCATACGCCGTCTCGAAGATCTGCCCGCCTCGCTCACGGACACCGAAGTGGCCGAGCATGCCTTCGCCGCGCGCCGCGAGAAAACCGGCAGCGATTTCCTGCCGCATCATCTGCAGCGCGTCGCCGCGATCTCGTGCGTGTTTCGCGATGGGCAGGGCTTTCGCGTGCGCTCGCTCGGGACGCCCGAAGACGGCGAGGCGCGCCTGATCGATTCGTTCTACCGCACGATCGAAAAGTACTCGCCGCAGCTCGTATCGTGGAACGGCGGCGGCTTCGACTTGCCGGTGCTGCACTACCGTGCGCTCGTGCACGGCATTCGCGCGGTGCGCTACTGGGAAATGGGCGATGAGGACCGCGAGTTCAAGTGGAACAACTACATCAGCCGGTACCACACGCGTCACACGGACCTGATGGATCTGCTCGCGATGTACCAGCCGCGCGCGAACGCGCCGCTCGACGCGCTTGCGAAGCTCTGTGGCTTTCCCGGCAAGCTCGGCATGGATGGCGGCCAGGTGTGGACGGCGTTCCAGCAAGGCCGCATCGAAGAGATCCGCAACTATTGCGAAACCGACGTGGTCAACACGTATCTGCTGTACTGCCGGTTTCAGATGATGCGCGGTGGCTTCACCGAGCGCGAATATGCGGATGAGATCGAGTTCGTGAAGCAGTCGCTCGCCGCGGAGACCGCACCGCATTGGGGCGAGTATCTGAGCGCGTTCGCGGGCTGAGCGCGCGATCGGCCAGGCGCCTGGCCGACTGCCGTTACCCCAGTTCCAGCACGATCGGCTGATGATCCGAAGCCTGGGTCACGCCGTCTATCTCGCAGCGCCGCAGGCGCGGGCGCAAATCCTCGGTGACAAAGACGAAGTCGCACGTGAGCGGGCCATCCGACCATTGCGCCGTGTCGTACACGCCCGCCGTGTGCGGGGGCGTCGCGCCCGGGTGGAGCGCGGTCCACGCGTCGATGAAGGCCGGGCTGCCCGCAAGCGGCTCGAGCATGCGCGTGTACGCATCGCTGCCCCAGGCGCTGTTGAAATCGCCGCAGACGATCGCGCCGGCTGGCCGCGCCGTGCGCGCGAACGGGCCGACGTCGTTTTCCGCGGGCGCGGGGTGCGCAGCATGATCGGCGGCTTCCTGCTGCAGACGCCGCAACTCGTCAACCTGCGCGAGCCGCTGGCGCAGCGAATAAAACTCCAGATGCGTGACCAGCACGCGCAGCGCGCCGCCCGGCGCGCCGAGCACCGCTTCGAGCGCGACGCGCTGCATCGACGGCGCAGTCGAATCGGCGGGCCACGGCAGGGCGTGCCGGAAAACCTGCGCAACGGGCAGGCGCGTGACGAGCGCGTTGCCGAACTGGCGGCGCGGCGCGGGTGCCGCGCTTTGACTGGAGGCCTGGGCGTCAGGCAATGCTGGCAAATCGGCGCCGATCGCCTCGATCACCGTATAGCCTGGCAGCAACGCCCGGAGTTCGGCGAACTGATCGTCGCCAGGACCGCCCGGCAGCGCGCGAAAGCCACGCGTGATTTCCTGCAGGCAAAGCACGTCGAAGTCGGCGAGGCGTTGTGCCTCGCGCACCGTGCGCGCAAGATCGACGTCGCCTGAGGCGTCGCGGCCCCACTGCACATTCCAGCTCACCAGTTTCATCTTCGTGCTCCTCGCGTGGCGCGGCGGCGGTCTCCACACGTCTAACCCTAGCCTGGTTTCTACAGGTGCGTTGAGCGAGGACGATCGGACGCGTTCGAAAAGGGCGCCGCGGGAGCACCGGCCTCGACATCGACTACAATCTCGCCTTCGCCCACAATTGACTCATCGTCAGTCAGGAAACCGCTGGTGTCTCAAGCTGCCCCCGACCCTCAAGCCGAGCCCGTTCAGGCCGCCCCCGTGCAGGCCGGCCACGCGCCGTCCGCCCCCGCGAAAAAGCGCAGCAAGCGCGAACGCCGCGCCGAAAAGCGCGCCTCCATCGAAGCCTCGGTCGCTCATGCCCCCATTCTCGAGATCGAGTCGCTCGATATGGAGGCGCGCGGCGTCGGCCGCACCGTCACCGAGACGGGCGAGCCCGGCAAGGTCATCTTCGTCGAGGGCGCGCTGCCGGGCGAGCGCGTGACCTACCTGAGCTACCGCAAGAAGCCCACGTTCGAACAGGCGCAGGTGGTGAACGTGCTGCGCGAGAGCGTGATCCGCACGAAGCCGAAGTGCGCGTTTTTCGGCACCTGCGGCGGCTGCTCGATGCAGCATCTCGACGTGCGCGCACAAATCGCCGTCAAGCAGCGCGTGCTCGAGGACAACCTCGCGCACCTCTCGAAGGTCCGTTCGGAGACGATGTTCCGGCCGATTCACGGGCCGTCGTGGGGCTACCGCTATCGCGCGCGCCTCACGGTGCGCAACGTGCCGAAGAAGGGCGGCGTGCTGGTCGGCTTCCACGAGAGGAAGAGCAGTTACGTGGCCGACATGACGAGCTGCGAAGTGCTGCCGCCGGACGTCTCGGCGATGCTCGTCCCGCTGCGCCATCTCGTGGCGGCGCTGTCGATTTGCGATCGCATGCCGCAGATCGAACTCGCCGTCGGTTCGAGCGTGACGGCGCTCGTGCTGCGTATTCTCGAGCCGCTCACGGCGGCCGACGAAGACCTGCTGCGCGCCTTCGCCGACGAGCACAACGTGCAGTTCTGGCTGCAGCCGAAGGGCCCGGACTCGGTGTTCCCGTTCTATCCGCTCGACAAGGAACTGGACTACACGCTGCCAGAGTTCGGCATCCGCATGCCGTTCAAGCCGACGGACTTCACGCAGGTCAACCACCAGATCAACCGCGTGCTGGTAGGCCGCGCGCTGCGCCTGCTCGCGCCGGAATCCGGCGACCGCGTGCTCGACCTGTTCTGCGGCATCGGCAACTTCACGCTGCCGCTCGCGCGTCTCGCGCGCGAAGTCGTGGGGATCGAAGGCAGCGACGCGCTGACCGCACGCGCGCTGGAGAATGCCCGCGCCAACGGGGTGGACGGCCACACGTCGTTCGCGTGCCGCAACCTGTTCGAAGTCACCGCCGACGACATGCGCGCGCTGGGCCACTTCGACAAGTTCCTCGTCGATCCGCCGCGCGAAGGTGCGCTCGCCGTTTCCCAGGCGCTCGCGGAAATCGCGCAGAGCGGCAATGGTCCGCTGCCGAGGCGCATCGTGTACGTCTCGTGCAGCCCCGCGACGCTCGCGCGCGATGCCGGCGTGCTCGTCAACGAGGCCGGCTACCGCCTCAAGGGCGCGGGCGTCGTCAACATGTTCCCGCACACGTCGCACGTGGAATCGATCGCGCTGTTCGAGCGCGATTGAAAATGCCCGCGCAGCGCAGGCGCGACGCCTGCGCTGCCGGCCGCTGAAGCAAAAAAAAGCGCCACGGAAATCCGTGGCGTTTTGCTTTTCAGCGTACCTCAGCGTGGAGGCCCGGCGATCACCAGATCTGCCACCAGGACTTGTTTTCCTTGCCGGGGCGCGCGTGACCGGTGATGTACGGGCTGTCCGGGAAGGTGCCGGCGAGCACGCGGCGCGTATCCTCGGCGAGCTGCGGCTGATCGAGCTTCTGGTACGACAGGATCATGATGTGCAGTGCGTCTTCGATCGCCGGCGCGCTCTTGTATTCCTGGATCGCGAGCTGCGCGCGGTTGATGGCCGCCACATAGGCGCCGCGGCGGTAGTAGTAGTCGGCCGCGTGGACTTCGTGCGAGGCAAGCGCGTTCACGATGTAGCGCATGCGCTGGGCGGCGTCCGGTGCGTACTTGCTCTGCGGATATTTGTCGACCACGACCTTGAATGCGTCATACGACTCGCGCAGCGACTTCGGGTCGCGCTCGCTCATGTCCTGGCCCGAGAAGCGGCCGAACAGACCGAGGTCGTCGTTGAAGTGGATCATGCCCTTGAGATAGTACGCGTAGGCGATGTCCGGGTGATCCGGGTGCAGCTGGATGAAGCGGTTGATCGCCTGGTCGGCGGCGTCGTTCTCGTTGTCCTTCCAGCTGCAGTAGGCGACGTTGATCTGCGCCTGCTGGGCGAAGTGGCCGAACGGGTCGCGGCCCTGGAGCGCCTCGAAGTACTTCGCGCACTTGCCCCAGTCGCCGCCGGAGAGCGCATCCTGGGCCTCCGTATATAATTTGTTGCTGTTCCACGCAGCCGTTTCGTCGGTCTTTTCCGGCAGGCCGTGGCAGGCCGCGACCGCGGCGAGCACAGCGCCGCAGGCGGCAAGTCGAACCATGTTGCCAATCTTGCCGAGCGTGTGGGCTCGCGTCGCGCGCATTGCGTTTCGGGCCACCGCGTGTTGGGCCAGTTTCGTAATCGTGTTCAAGGCTCGCATTTATCCAGTCCAGCTTCAGGTCCACAGGTGACCCAGACTCAATGACCCGTTCAGTTATTCCGGGGGCCGGCGCTCCCGGCGCCCAAAACAGCATCAGAGATTATAGCCTGGGCGATGCGCCCGATGACGCAGGCGCCAGTGAGGCGCTTGATGATGAACTCGCCGGTGAAGACGCCGTCGGCGCCCCGCGCACGCGCGGCGGCGAAGCACCGCGCTCGATTCAGGTGCCCGATGACCTGGCCGGCGAGCGGCTCGACAAGGTGCTCGCCAAAATATTTCCGGAATTTTCACGCAGCCGGCTGCAAGGCTGGATCGAAGAGCAGCGCGTGCGCGTGGACGGCAAGCCGGCCAAGGTGCGCCAGCCGGTGCCGCTCGGCGCGACCATCGAGCTCGTGCCCGACCTCCTGCCCGAGCAGCTCGCGTTTACGCCCGAGCCGGTGCCGCTCGACGTCGTGTACGAAGACGACGCGATCGTCGTCATCAACAAGCCCGCGGGGCTCGTCGTGCATCCGGCTGCGGGCAACTGGAGCGGCACGCTCCTCAACGGCCTTCTGTATCGCTACGGCGAAGCGGCGGCGGGCCTGCCGCGCGCGGGCATCGTCCATCGTCTCGACAAGGAGACCTCCGGGCTGATGGTCGTCGCTCGCACGCTCGAAGCGCAGACCGACCTGGTGCGCCAGCTGCAGGCACGCACGGTGAAGCGCCGCTATCTCGCGCTCGTCTGGGGCAACACGCCCGACGAAGGCACGATCGACGCGCCCATCGGCCGCGATCCGCGCGAGCGCACGCGCATGGCCGTGGTCAAGGGCGCGGCGGGCAAGCCCGCGCGCACGCACTTCCGGCGCATCGACAAGACGCTGTGGCACAACCAGCCCGTGAGCGCGATCCATTGCGACCTGGAGACGGGCCGCACGCACCAGATCCGCGTGCATTGCGCGGCAATCGGCCATCCGCTGCTGGGCGACCCCGTGTACGGCCATGCGCGCGGCAAGCGCTCGGTGGCCGCGCTGCCCGACGGTTTTGCGCGCCAGGCGCTGCACGCATGGCGCCTTGGCCTCGTCCATCCGGTGACGGGCCGTTCGATGCAATGGCGCGCCGAAGTGCCCGACGACATGGATGCGCTGATCGAGGCGCTCGGCTTTGGCCGCGAGGAAGACGACGAACACGGTTTCGATGACGACATGTTCGATAGCGCGTACACCGACGAAGGCTACGTGATCGGCAGCGACGAAGACGATTACGAAGACGACGAAGACGACGATCAGCAAGACGGGGACAAGCACGCATGACGACCTGCCCGGAACTCACATCCGCCGATCTGCTGCTTCCCGACTGGCAGGTTTCACCGCGCGTGCGCGCGCTGGTGACGACGCGCAACGGCGGCGTGAGCGAGCCGCCTTTCGGGCGCTGGCAGACGGTGCAGACGGAACCGGGCGCGCAGGGTGGCGAAGGCCTTGATCTGCCCGGCGGCCTGAACCTCGGCCGCGGCTCCGGCGACGATCTCGCGCATGTCGAGGCGAACCGCGAACGGCTGCTCGCGCACGCGGGCGTGCCTGCCGCGTGGCTCAAGCAGATCCACGGTCCCATCGTGGTCGATGCCGCCGAGGCGCTCGCCGCCGCGCGCGCGGGCGCACCGCTCGAAGCCGATGCGAGCGTGACCGCCGAGGCCGGCATTGCCTGCACGGTGATGGTGGCCGACTGCATGCCCGTCTTGCTGTGCGATGGCGCGGGCCGTGCCGTGGGCGCCGCGCACGCGGGCTGGCGCGGGCTGGCCGCGGGCGTCATCGAGCGCACGGCCGCGCGCGTCGCTGCGCTCGCGGGCTGTGCACCTGCCGATCTCCATGCGTACCTGGGCCCCGCGATCGGGCCCACGGCCTTCGAAGTCGGCGCGGACGTGCGGGATGCGTTCATGACCCACGTGGAGCGTCTCGACGCGGCGCAACGCGGTGCCCAGCGCGCGGCCACCGCGGCGGCCTTCGTCGCGCGCCCCGAGGCAAGCGGCAAATACCTTGCCGATCTCCCCGCACTCGCGCGGCTGCGGCTCGGTGCGCTCGGCGTGCGCCACGTGAGCGGCGGCGACATGTGCACGGTCACGCAGCGCGAGCGCTTCTATTCGTATCGGCGCGAGCGCGTCACCGGCCGCATGGCCGCACTGATCTGGCTTCAGCGTTGAGCATTCATCCGGCGATTTTTGTTGCGCTGCATCGAATCCCGCAATGCGCCGTGCAGCACGCATGGCGCGTTGAATCGCCAAACGCTTCATTGCACTGCAAGCGCTTGCAGTGACGGCGGATTTTTGTGCGTCAGGACGCATAGCGATGTGTCGCGCCGGTTAAACAATTGATTACATCGGGAAAACGATAATTAAAAAAATATCGCAGCGCGGCAAAATCGGGCACAAGCATTGACACGCTTTGCCATGGGGAGCAAGAATGTCCTTCACCCACGGGACAGGACGTGACGAGCGCCGCAATGGCGCGGTACCACCTGCCTCTCAACCAGTCCTTCGGGACACATCGGTCAAAAGCAGGCATGACGGCATCTCAACGTTCCAAGACTGCCCCGGGCACGGGCGCTTCTACTGATGGTGCAACGCGCTTCAATCAGCCTTTCGCTCCCGACGCAGCCGGCATGCAGCAATACCTCGACGCGTGGACGAATGCCTGGAAGAGCGCCTTGAATGCTGCGCAGCAAACGGGCGGCGCGGCGCAGCAGGCGCCGCTCGCCGGGCTCGCGGGCAACTGGTGGCCGCCCGCGGCCAACGGTGCGCCGAGCAATCCCTTCGGCGCGGCCAACCCTTTTGGCGCAACCCATCCCTTTGGCGCAACCAATCCCTTCGGTGCCGCGAATCCTTTCGGCGGCGCCAATCCGTTCGGTGTAGCGAACCCGTTCGAGGGCCTGAAGCTTCCCACGGCGTCGATCGAACCCACGCGCCTGCAGCATCTGCAAGCGGAATATTCGCGCGACGCGCTCGATTTGCTGCGCCAGGCCACCGACGCGACGCCCAAGGCGCCCGAGCTCAAGGACAGGCGCTTCAGTTCCGACGCCTGGAAGGCGACGCCCGGCTATGCGTTCACGGCCGCGTGGTATCTGCTCAATGCGCGCTACCTGCACGAACTCGTCGACGCGATCGAGACCGATCCGAAAACGCGCGAGCGCATTCGCTTCGCCGTCCAGCAGTGGACCGCGGCAGCGTCGCCCAGCAATTTCCTCGCGCTCAACCCCGATGCGCAGAATGCCTTGCTCGAAAGCCACGGCGAGAGCCTGCGCCAGGGCGTGATGAACCTGCTTGGCGACATGACGCGCGGCAAGATCTCGCAAACCGACGAATCGCGCTTCGTGGTGGGCCGCAATCTCGCGACCACCGAAGGCTCGGTCGTGTTCGAGAACGCGCTCTTTCAGCTGATCCAGTACAAGCCGCGCACGGCCACCGTGCGCGAGCGGCCGCTTCTGATCGTGCCGCCGTGCATCAACAAGTACTACATCCTCGATCTGCAGCCCGAGAACTCGCTCGTCGCGTATGCGCTGGAGCAGGGGCAGCAGGTGTTCCTCGTCTCGTGGCACAACGGTGACGCATCGATCGCGCACAAGGGCTGGGACGACTACATCCAGGAAGGCGTGCTCACGGCGATCGACACGACGCGCAGCGTCAGCGGGCGCGAGCAGATCAACACGCTCGGCTTCTGTGTGGGCGGCACGCTGCTCGCCACGGCGCTCGCCGTCGCGGCCGCGCGCGGCGAGCATCCCGCGGCGTCGATGACGCTGCTCACGGCGATGCTCGACTTCGGCGATACGGGCGTGCTCGACGTGTTCGTCGACGAAGCCCATGTGCAGATGCGCGAGCAGACCATCGGCGGCAAAAACGGCAGCGCGCCGGGGCTCATGCGCGGCGTCGAGTTCGCGAATACGTTCTCGTTCCTGCGGCCCAACGATCTGGTCTGGAACTACGTCGTCGACAACTATCTGAAGGGCCGCACGCCCGCGCCGTTCGACCTGCTGTTCTGGAACAGTGACTCGACGAGCCTGCCGGGGCCGATGTACGCGTGGTACCTGCGCAATACCTACCTCGAGAACAAGCTGCGCGAGCCGGGCGCGCTCACGGTGTGCGGCGAGGAAGTGGATCTGTCGCGCATCGACGTGCCGACCTTCATCTACGGTTCGCGCGAGGATCACATCGTGCCGTGGCGCACGGCGTATGCGTCGGTGCCGCTGCTTTCCGGGCCGCTCAAGTTCGTGCTCGGCGCGTCGGGCCACATTGCGGGCGTGATCAATCCGGCGTCGAAGAACAAGCGCAGCTTCTGGAGCATCGAGGCCGACGCGAAGCATCTGCCCGCGGAGGCCGACGACTGGATGGCCGAAGCCGGGGAAAAACCCGGCAGTTGGTGGCCGACCTGGGCCGAGTGGCTCGATCAGTACGGCGGCAAGAAGGTGAAGCCGCGTGCGCAGGCCGGCTCGGCGGAATTCCCCGAGATCGAGCCGGCGCCGGGGCGCTACGTGCAGCAGCGCGACTGACGCGCTTGCTGCGGAATTCGGATTAACAACTTGACGGGCGGAGCAGCGACTTCAAATCGCCTGGAGGATCTGGAAATGACTGACATTGTGATCGTATCGGCCGCACGCACGGCGGTAGGCAAATTCGGCGGCTCGCTCGCGAAGGTGGCGGCGCCCGACCTGGGCGCGATCGTCATCAAGGCGGCGCTCGAGCGCGCGGGCGTTACGCCCGAGCAGGTGAGCGACGTGATCATGGGTCAGGTGCTCACGGCCGGTTCGGGCCAGAACGCAGCGCGCCAGGCGTCGATCAAGGCGGGCCTGCCCGCGGCGGTTCCCGCGATGACGATCAACAAGGTCTGCGGCTCGGGCCTGAAGGCGGTGATGCTCGCGGCCAACGCGATCATCGCGGGCGACTCGGACATCGTCGTGGCCGGCGGC
>DATBXG010000643.1:0-6076 GCA_036514415.1 Paraburkholderia sp. | reverse complement strand
GGCCGCGCCCGCCATCGTCGAGATGGCCGCGCGCGGCAGGCTGCTCGTCTACGCATACGGCTGTGAGACGGCCGGCGTGCCGCAAGAGTGGGAGGCAAGTGCGCGACGAAACGGCGTCAATTACCTTCCCGATTATTCGATGGAGCGCGCCGACTCGATCGCACGCCATGTCGCAGGGGGGCGCCGCGCGGGCGACGTCGTCGTGATCTCGCTGCATTGGGGTGGCAACTGGGGCTTCGACGTATCGAGCGCGGCGCGTGCGTTTGCGCGGCGGCTCATTGACGCGGGTGCGGCCGACGTCATTCACGGGCATTCGTCGCACCATATCCGGGGCATCGAAATCCATCAGGGCAAGCCGGTGCTCTACGGCTGCGGCGATTTTTTGAATGACTACGAGGGCATTCGGGGTCACGAGAATTACCGGCCCGATCTCACGCTCATGTATTTTCCGGTCGTGAATCCTGCAAGCGGCACCCTCGTGGAATTCACGGCCGTGCCGATGCAGATCCGGCATATGCGTGCAAGGCATGCGCCGGACGAGGGCGTATCGTGGCTGCAGGCGACCCTTTCGCGCGAAAGCACCCGCTATGGCGTGGACGTGGAACGTGATGAACGCACGAACTCTTTCACGCTGCGATGGTGAAGGTTCGCTTCCACGCCGCCTGGCTCCTCTCGCAACGAGTCGGTTGGCGGCGGCGATTGCCCCTGGCGCTCGTGATTGCAGCACGAGTTCACTGGGCGTCAAGCAGCCCTGACATGTCGCTTCAGTTGGGCGCCGCGCCCCAACCCGTGCAGCGGGTAACGTACCCGAAGATGCACAAGCGGCTGCTCAGAACTCGCTGCCGTAGACCGCACCGGCACCCGCAGGGCGCCGAAGGCCGACAGCGCATGGCGCGCAGCGCTCGAGCCTGCCATTCGCTGCGTTCGCGTGCTTGCCCGAACAACGACGGGCCGCCAGGGCAGCTCCATGTGCGCGTCGAACACGAGACGGCCCGGCTGCAACGTCGTGCGGTCGCGTGAAGTGACCTGCTTCACGAGTCCGATCAGGTCGACCGCGCGTTTCAGGCGTGCAGCATTGAGACGCCCTGCTGCGAACGGCGGGAGATCCGCGCCTGCCGGCAGCGCGTGACAAATCTCGATATGGCAGACGCCGCCCGGTTCGTTCAGCGTCATGAGCACATCGTAGAGCCGCCGGTGACGCCGGCCGCCGCGGTAGCGAAAGCAGAATATCGTCGGGCCGTCAGCGCTGGTGCCAGCCGTGATCTTCGGCATGGCTGGGGGGTCTCGCACGCTCGTGTCTCCGGTGAAGGCTCGCTTGTGTGCAGTCGCTCAATGGGACATCAATACGGGCAGTGGCAGCAAAGAAAGAATCTTGCGTGTGACACCGCCCAATACGAACTCCTGAAATCTCGCGTGGCCGTAAGCACCCGCGACGAGCAGGTCATAGTTGCCATCGGCCGCATATTTGAGGAGCGCATCGCCCGTCGACACGGTCGCCGGATGGCCGAAGCGGGCGACATCCACGGGGGTCGTGACGTGTCGCCTGAGCATTGCCGCAACGTCGGCGCACGATGCCTCGGTCGGGCCCGGCGTGAGCGCTGTGGAGACAACCGCGATAGTGACGTGCGCCGCGCGAGCGAGAAAGGGAAGCGCATCGTGAATGGCACGAGCCGCCTCGCGGCTGCCGTTCCAGGCGACCAGCACGCGTTCGCCGACGGCTTCGCAACCGCCCGTTTCCGGTATCAGCAGTACGGGGCCGCCGGCGCCTAGCAGAACGGTCTCGAGAAAATTGTCGGCCACATACGACTCCGGGTCCTTCGGCCTGGATTGCCCGAGGATCACGAGGTCGGCGGATCGGGCGCGTTGCATGACCGAGGTAACCGGATAAGCCTCCGGCGCAATCCACTCACCCGGCACCTGCGCGCGAGCCAGTTCTGCGCGAAACAGTCGTTCGACCTCATCGCGCTTTTGTGCGAGGAATTTGCGGTGAGCGTCGTAAAAGTCGGCTGTGGCCGTCATGGCGTAGAAGCTGACCGGATGCGGATCGCACATCGCAAATACGCCGTCCAGATGCGCGTCGAATTTCCGGGCGAGCTTCAGCGCGAGCGCAAGCCGCGTCTGCGCGCCTTTGCTAGTGTCGAGGTGGACCATGACGGTCTTGTAGGTCATCGTGGATCTCCAGCCACAGCCAAACGTCTGCGCAAATCGGTTCCCGAAGGTCACGTCACGAGGCAGCAAGTCTCGATGCCGAACGATCGATCATTCGGATCACGAAATATTCATTCCGGTAACGCGGCCCAGTGAAAGAACGTGCTCGAATCCGCATCGAGTCTCCCAAACCACTTTTCGTACACGGCGGCGAACTCCCGTGACCCGTACAGGCGGCTGAGCGTGCGGTCTACCAGCAGACGCAGGTCGTCGTCTCCGCGCGCCATGCCGATCGCCACGGAAACCCTGGTGAAATGGCGGTCGAGAACGATCAGGTCGTTTGCGGCGGGACTATCGCGCGCCACGGCAGAGAGCAGTGCGCGGTCCGCGAAGAAGACGTTCGACTGGCGGTCAATGACCTTCTGCAAGCCGGCCTGTATCGAGGTGACGGGAACGACCGTCGCTGAAATCGCGAACTCGTCGAGCTTGCCGGCAAGCCAGCGCTGCGCCGGGGAGTCCGCGACGACCGAAACCGTCTCCCGGGACAGCAGCTCCGCAGGCGACGCGCGCCACATCGGGTGAGACGCGCGCTCGCCAGACAGAATCTCGCGAAGCCCCGCAGGCGCGTCCGTGCGGAGCAGCGCCCCGATACCGCCAGAATAGACCGGGATGGAGAGCGACATGCCCTGCCTGTTCGCGAGCGTATCGGGCGCCCCGCATACGAGATCGACCCGCCGTTCACGCAGCGCGCGCGCGTCATCGCCGGGTGAGAGCGGAACCCACTGCGTCTTTAGCGTGGCGAGCCCCGTGTCGCGCCTGATCTGCTCCGCGATTTTCTGGCACAGCGCCACCGTATAACCGGTCACCTGCCCGGCGGCGTCCTTATAGGCATAGGGGCGCGCCTCGCCGGGATAGCCCATGCGAATATTCCCGGACTGCCTGATTCGCAGGAGCGTCTCGCTCGTCGTCTGTTCCTGCGCGTGCACCGGATGCGGCACGAAAGCCGAAAGCGCGAGTATGCCGATCAGCATCGCCGCGGCGGCTGAGCCCGCAGCGGTGCGTCGCGCGGAAGCCGACGACCCGGTGCGA
This sequence comes from Paraburkholderia sp., assembly GCA_036514415.1. Classification (GTDB taxonomy): domain Bacteria; phylum Pseudomonadota; class Gammaproteobacteria; order Burkholderiales; family Burkholderiaceae; genus Paraburkholderia. The sequence goes on along the minus strand of DATBXG010000643.1, from coordinate 2,839 downwards.
TTGACCGCGAAGCCATAAATCGCGTAGCCGATCGCCATGACCAGCATCCCGCCCATTACCGCATCCTTGCCCGACGCATAGATTGCGTAAACGGAATACGCCAGCGCCACTATCGTCACCGCCGTATTGAGGCGGTACTTTGCCGCCTGGGTGCCCGCGTTGCGCATCATCAGAAAGAGCGCCGACAGCGAAATGACGTACGGAATCACATTGGTGACAACGGCAAGATTGACGAGGGCCGCGAACTGCTCGCTCAGATTCGGCGAGATCGTGGACAAGGCCATCAGCGACTGGACGATCCCCATGATCACCATGCCAGCAATAGGCGCACCCATGCGGTTCGCCTTGCCGAAGACGGCGGGGAACATCTGGCTATCGGAAGCGTCCCTGGCCGTTTGCGCCAGCGTGAACTGCCAGCCCAGCAAGGAGCCGACGCACGCCATGGCGGCAAGGCCCATGACGATGGAGCCAACGGCCGGGTTGAACATCTGCGCAAAGGCGAGGCCGAACGGTCCGGTCGATCTGGCGAGTTCCGCGTTCGGCACGATGCCCTGGATCACGGCCGTGGAGAGAATATAGATCACCGCCGCGCCCAGGGTGCCGAACATGCAGGCCAACGGGACATCGCGCTTGGGGTTCTCGACGGCGGACGAGTTCTGTACCGCCGATTCCATGCCGAGGAACGCCCAAAGCGTGAGCGAGATGCTCGAACCCATGCCCTCGACGAGGCGCAGCCCTTTCGGATTCCATGCGGCCGCGAAGGTGGCGCCGTGAAACCAGAACCAGCCCGCGACCGAAATGAAGCCTACGGGCAGGATGACGCCCCAAACCGTGACCGTGCCGATACGTCCTGTTATTTTCGGGCCGCCGAAATTCGCCAGCGTGGTCAGCCACAGGAGGCCGATCACGCCAAGACAGGTCGCCAGGGGCGAAGACGTCAGCACCGGGAAGAATGCCGCGAGATAGCCGAGCGCGGAACTCGCGACCGCCACGTTGGCAATGGCGATGGACAGGAAGTAGAGGAAAAAGACCTGGAAATAGCCGTCCTTTCCGTAAGCGTCCTCGGCATAGGCGGCCATGCCGCCGGCGCGCTGATTGAGCAGGCCGGCTTCCGCAAAGCCATAGGCAATGGCAAGCGATCCGATTGCCGTGACGACCCACGACAGCAGCGAAATCGCGCCGACTTGCGCCATGTTGGCGGGCAGCATGATGATGCCCGATCCCATCATGTTCACGGTGACGATGAACGTCAGTTGCACGACGTTCATCTTTCTGGGTTGATCGGTCATGGTGATCCTCCTGAGGGCCGGTGCCGATCCATGACGCGTCCACGAAAACACATCGTGTCGGCTGGCCGATAACCCACCGACCTGCCTCTGAACTCGATGAGCCTGCGTGAAGGCTATGGCGGCCGATAATTATCAGATTGACATAGGTCAAGCCGTGGACGTGGCAAGCAACGCCATGTGAGCGCGGGATCTTGACCAGAGGTCGCGTGGCCCGTGACAGCACCAAAGGCCGCTGAATGAAGCGGGCGTAGAAAAATCCTGCCGGTGACCTGTGATCCAGGTCAATCAATAAGGACTTCTCTTCGCTACAGTCTACGCAGGGAAAGGATCGCGCGTGCACGACTATCCTGTGCTGGGGCGTGCCGAACGAGGTCAGGCTGGAGCATTTCAACCGATGCGGAGCAAGCGGTGATCAAGGCAAACACGGCTAACGGAAAGCTCAATCTCGACCACGGCATGGCAACGCAGGCTGTAACCAGCATTGTCTCGTGGTTGAAACGGACTGCCGCGCCAGGCGCGCAGGCCGGCGAGCGCGAGCAGCGACGTTTGCGTCGGGAAAGGGCATCGGAAGTCAGCGAGATGGCGGCGGCGCTCGCTCACGAAGTCGACCAGCCGCTCACGGCCATTCTCAGCAATGCCCAGGCCGCGCAGCGCTTCCTTGCCCAAAACCCACCCGCTCTGGGCGACCTGCAAGAGTTGCTCGCCGAGGTCGTCGCCGACAGCACGCGCGCGCACGCGATCGTTCGAAAGATGCGTCAGTCGGCGCGATGCGAGCCGCCCGAGACCAGCGTGATCGACGCGGGCGGCCTCGTGCGCGAAGTGGTGCGCCTGCTGCGCCGCGAGACGGAAGCGGTTGGCGCGGCCATTACCGCACGCATCGAGGACCACCTGCCGCAGTTGCAGGGGGATGCCGTTCGTCTGCAGCAGGTTCTCGTCAATCTTCTGTTGAATGCGCTCGACGCCGTGCACGACTGCGATGCCGCAGACCGCAGGGTTTGCGTCGTCGTGAGGGCGTCGGCTGATCGGGGCAAGGTCCGCATCGCCATTCGCGACCACGGGTCCGGTGTCGATGCCGTCCAGTTCGCCACGCTGTTCAAGCCCTTCGTGACCTCGAAGCCCGAGGGGCTGGGGCTCGGTCTTTCGATTAGCCGTACCATTGTCATGGCGCACGGTGGCCGGTTGTGGGCCGAGCGCAACCCCGATCGCGGCATGACCTTCCATATCGAACTTCCGGCGCAGAGCGCGAACATGAAAACGCAGGCATGAGACAGGAGAGGAGCAGACGTCATGGACAAGGCCGTTTCACGCAAGACCGCACACGCTGCCAACGCAGCGCCGGCACCGTACCGCACGCCGGATGAAAGGGCGGCCCAGGGGCGGCTCGCTCGCGACAAGGTACCCCGGTCGTCCCAGGCGGGCTGGAAACTGCCCGACCAGCGCCGCGATGTGATCGAACTGCTCGATGAGTCCAACGCAGGCCGCTTGCCGCGCCTGATCCCCATACGCTTCGGTCGCATGTCGGCCTCGCCGTTTGCGTTCTATCGAGGCGC
>DATBXG010000642.1:0-9827 GCA_036514415.1 Paraburkholderia sp. | reverse complement strand
CTACACGAAGTACGACATTGCCGATGCGTATGTCGAACGCATCCTGAGCGACGTGAAGCTCGCGCGCCCGATGAAGATCGTCGTCGACACCGGCAACGGTGTGGCGGGTGAGCTTGCGCCACGCCTCCTGAAGGCGCTCGGCTGCGAGCTGGTCGAGCTCTTCACCGAAGTGGACGGCAACTTCCCGAACCACCATCCGGACCCGGCGCACCCCGAGAATCTGCAGGACGTGATCCGCGCGCTCAAGGAAACGGATGCGGAAATCGGCTTCGCGTTCGACGGCGACGGCGACCGCCTCGGCGTCGTGACCAAGGACGGCCAGATCATCTACCCCGATCGCCAGCTCATGCTGTTCGCGGAGGAAGTGCTCTCGCGCAATCCGGGCAAGCAGATCATCTATGACGTGAAGTGCACGCGCAATCTCGCGAAGTGGGTGAAGGACAAGGGCGGCGAGCCGCTCATGTGGAAGACGGGCCACTCGCTCGTGAAGGCGAAGCTGCGCGAGACGGGCGCACCGCTCGCGGGTGAAATGAGCGGCCACGTGTTCTTCAAGGACCGCTGGTACGGCTTCGACGACGGCCTCTACACGGGCGCACGCCTGCTCGAAATCCTCTCGCGCGCGGCCGACCCGAGCAAGCTGCTCAACGACCTGCCGAACTCGCACGCCACGCCCGAACTGCAACTGAAGCTGGAAGAAGGCGAGAACTTCGAGCTGATCGCGAAGCTGCAGAAGAACGCGAAGTTCACGGGCGAGGACGAGGTCATCACCATCGACGGCCTGCGCGTGGAATACCCGGATGGCTTTGGTCTTGCCCGCTCGTCGAACACCACGCCCGTGGTCGTGATGCGCTTCGAGGCCGACAACGACGCGGCGCTCGCGCGCATCCAGGCCGACTTCAAGCGCGTGATCCTCGCCGAGAAGCCGGACGCGAAGCTGCCGTTCTAAGCCTTTGAGGGCCTTGCTGGCCCTTGCGGCCACGTGACGCGCCAAACGGCGCCGCGCCAGTGCGGGCGCGGCGCCGTTTGCGTTCCTTTCCGCGCATTTCCCCGGTTTTTCTTCGCTTTTGCGTGCGGCGCGCTAAAATTGCGGACCTTTTTAATCTGTCCGCACCAAGAGCCTTGAGCGTGCAAAAGATCCTCATCGTGCGCGTATCGTCGCTTGGCGACGTCGTCCATAACATGCCTGCCATCGCCGATATCCGGCGACGGTACCCCGACGCGCAGATCGACTGGCTCGTCGAAGAGAGCTTCCAGTCGCTCGTCGAACTCGTGGAAGGCGTGCGCCGGGCCATTCCGTTTTCGCTGCGCCGCTGGCGCAAGGGCCTCTTTTCCAGCGCCAACTGGCGCGAGATCGGCGAGTTCCGCCGCGCGCTCGCGGCCGAGAAGTACGACCTCGTGATCGACTGCCAGGGGCTCATCAAGACGGCCTGGGTCGGGAGCTGGGCGCGCGGGCCGCTCGTCGGTCTCGGCAACCGCACCGATGGCGCGGGCTACGAGTGGCCGGTGCGCTTCTTCTACGACCGTTCGATCCGCATCGAGCCGCGCACGCACGTGGTCGAGCGCACGCGCAAGCTGGTTGCGGGCGCGCTCGATCTCGCGCCGCCGTCGCCCACCGACGACATCGACTTTGGCCTCGACACCTACCGCGCCGCGCAGGCGCTCGCGGGCGTCGGGCTGAACCTGCCGGTGCCCTATGTGGTGTTCGTGCATGCCACGTCGCGCGCGGACAAGGAGTGGCCGGCGCAGCACTGGATCGAGCTGGGCCAGGCGCTCGTGCGGCGCGGCGCGTCGCTCGTGTTGCCGTGGGGCAGCGAGGCCGAGCGGGCGACGAGCGAGCGCCTCGCGCGCGAATTCGGCGAAGCGGCGATCGTGCCGCCCAAGCTCTCGCTGGCTGCCGTGGTCGGCCTCATCGACGGAGCGGCGGCCACGGTGGGCGTGGACACGGGGCTCGTGCACATCGCGGCGGCGCTGAAGCGCCCGAGCGTCGAGTTGTACAATTTCGCGACCGCCTGGCGTACGGGCGGTTACTGGTCGCCGAACGTCTTCAATCTCGGCACCGCAGGCCAGCCGCCGACGCTCGCGCAGGTGAAGGGCGCGCTTTCGGGCTTCGGATTGCTGTAGCGGCGCGCCTCCGCATGAAGGGCGCGGGGCAGAGGGGCTGCGGTCCGTCAAGGCGGACCACGGAGGCTGCGGGTATAAGAGTCGGCGCGCACGAACGCGCGCCAGGGCCTGGCCGGCATGCGCCGCGTGGCAGCCGCAGTGGCATGTCATGACGGCAAAGCACACCGCAACGCGTGCTGCACGCGCACGGTAAAAACCGGCAGGCAATCAGATCCATCGCTTCCAGGGGCGCTCATGAACGAATCCCAGATCATCGAAATCACTTCCGGCGACTGGCGCGGCCAGCAACTCTCGCAGCCGCGCGAGACGCTGCTCGACGCCGTCGAGCAGGGCAAGGTGCTGTACTTTCCGAACCTGGCCTTCCCGATCGAAGGCGGCGAACGCGCGCTCCTCGACCCCGCGATCGCCGACCCCAAGCGCAAGAACATCAGCCTCGACCCGAACGGCGGCGCGCTGCACGGCGTGCTCGGCGACACCGTCACGCAGTCGGCCGTGCGCGCGTTGATCGCGCGTTATCAGGCGTGCGCGCGCACGCTCGTCGACGGCCTCTTTCCCGAGTACACCGGCAAGCTGCGCGTGGCGCCCACGAGCCTGCGCCTGCACCAGGTGGAGACGCGCCAGACCTCGTGGCGCAAGGACGATTCGCGCCTGCACGTCGATGCGTTTCCGTCGCGCCCGAACTACGGCGAGCGCATCCTGCGCGTGTTCACCAACGTCAATCCGAACGGCGTGCCGCGCGTGTGGCGCGTGGGCGAGCCGTTCGAGGACATGGCGAGGCGCTTCCTGCCGAACATCAAGCCGCAGTTGCCGGGCTCGGCCTGGCTGCAGAATCTGCTGCACATCACGAAGTCGCCGCGCAGCGAGTACGACCATCTGATGCTCAACCTCCACGACGGCATGAAGGCCGATCTCGACTATCAGAAGACGAGCCCGCAGGAGACCATCGACTTTCCGCCGGGCTGCGTGTGGGTGTGCTTCTCCGATCACACCTCGCACGCCGTGATGTCCGGGCAGTTCATGATGGAGCAGACCTTCTTCCTGCCGGTGAAGGACATGGTGCATCCCGAGTGGGCGCCGCTCGGCATTCTCGAACGCCTCAAAGGCAAGGAACTGGTTTGAGTCCGCACCTGAGCGTGAGCCTGTCCTCGAGCGTCGTTTCCTGCCGCACGGCCGCGGCGTTTCACATCGCATTGATCGACGCGGCCGACGCGGAGGCCCGATGCTGAGAGCGATCTATCGCGCGGCCTGGTGGCTGATCGCACCGCTCGCGGTGCTGCGCCTCGTCATCCGCTCGCGCCGCGAGCGCGGCTATCGCGAGCATATCGGCGAGCGCTTCGGCTATTCGGCAGGGCGCTTGCCCGAGGACGACACGCCGCTTATCTGGGTGCATGCCGTCTCCGTGGGCGAGACCCGCGCGGCGCAGCCGCTTGTCGACGCGCTGCTCGCGGCGCGCCCGGACGCGCGCATCCTGCTCACGCACATGACGCCGGGCGGCCGTGCCACCGGCGTGCAGCTCTTCGGCGAGCGCGTGCTGCGCTGCTATCTGCCGTACGACATGCCGCACGCGGTGCGGCGTTTCCTGCGCGCATGGCGCCCGTCGCTCGGCCTCGTCATGGAGACCGAGGTGTGGCCGACGCTCATCGACGAATGCAAGCACGCCGACGTGCCGCTCGTGCTCACGAACGCGCGTATGTCGGCGCGTTCGTTCAAGCGTGCGGCGAAGTTCGGTGCAGGCACGCGCGAAGTGTTCGGCGGCTTTACGCGCGTGCTCGCGCAAAGTCCCTCCGATGCGCAGCGCCTGACTGCGCTCGGTGCGCGCAACGTGGCCGTGCTCGGCAACCTCAAGTTCGACATGGCGAGCCCGCCCGCGCTGATCGCACGTGGCCGCGACTGGCGCCGCGCGATCGGCGCTCGGCCGGTGTGGGTCGCGGCGAGCACGCGTGAAGGCGAAGAGGAACTGGTGCTGCAAGCTTTCGCGGCCCTCGATGTGCCGGATGCCCTGTTGATTCTCGTCCCGCGCCACCCGCAGCGCTTCGACGAAGTGGCCGCGCTCGTGGAGCGCAGGAACCTCAAGCTCGAACGGCGCTCGCGCTGGGCGCCGGCTGCTACCGCTGCGGCTTCCGCGCATGAGGGCGTGCGGCCGCTGCCGCAGGACGTGAGCGTCCTGCTAGGCGACTCGATGGGCGAGATGGGCGCTTACTACGCTGCCGCCGATCTCGCGTTCATTGGCGGCAGTCTGTTGCCGCTCGGCGGCCAGAACCTGATCGAAGCGTGCGCCGTGGGCGTGCCGGTGTTGATCGGGCCGCACGTGTTCAACTTTACCCAGGCCACCGCCGACGCCACGGCCGCGGGTGCGGCCCTGCAGGTGCAAGACCCCGCCGATCTCGCGCGCGCCTTGCGCGAACTCTTCAACGACAAGTCGCGCCGGGTCGCCATGGGCGCGGCGGCAGCGGCATTCGCCTCGCGCCACCGCGGCGCGACGGCGCGCACGGTGGACGTCCTCACCACGCTCATCTAGTCCGCGCCCGGCCGCTCGATCCCATACGCCGCCGCACCCGGCAGCATCCAATCGCGCGAACGCCCGTTCGCGCGGCCGTCCCTCGTTTGATTCTTCAGTGCCACGCCGTTTCCGCGCGTGCAAATGATCCGGTTGTCTGCGCGCGCCAAACGCCTGGAAGGACCGTTCTCATCTACCGGATATGGCGTACATGCGCGTCCGCAGGAGCGTGGTCGTCCGAACATACGTCCACGAATATTAATTTTACCTTTCAGAAGCCGTTCGATCGTTCGAACTGACCCGCCGCACCGGAGGCCGATTCCCCATGAGTACCATTCTCACCCCCCCACTTGGCGTGAGCCGTGCGGCCAGCGGAGCCGCTCGCTTGAGGCTGATTCTGCTCGTCGCGACGACGGCTTTCGGCGGCGCGCTGTTCTGGATCGCTCCGCGTCCGCCGATGGGGGATATCGCGCAGCACGTGGCGCAGATCGCGCTGCTGCACGATCTCGTGACGGGGACCTCGCCGTGGGCCGACATCGTGTGGGTCAACTGGTTCACGCCCTATCTGCTGCCGCATGCGCTCGCGCTAGCGTTGTCGTTCGTGATGCCGGTGCTCATTGCGATGAAGTTCATCATGATGTTCGCGTACTTCGGATTCGTGGCGGCGGGCGTGGCGCTGCGCAAGACCTTCGGGGCGGACGAGCGACTCGACTGGCTTCTCATGCCGGGATTCTTCGGCTTCGCCTGGCAATATGGCTTCTACCCGTATATCGTGGCCGTGCCGCTGGGCCTGCTGTTCATCATCTTCGCGCACCGCTATGCCGTTGCACCCACTGTAAGCCGCGCGCTCGGCATATTCGCCGCCGGCGTCGTGCTGTTTTTTGCGCACGGCCTCGTGTTCCTGTTCGCATGCATAGTCGGCGCGGCGTTCCTTCCGTGCTTTACGCGTCGGACCGGCGCGCTTGCGAGAACCTTGCTGCCTTATGTGCTGCTCGGCGTGCTGATCGTTGGGTACCTGTGGTTCGTCAATCGCAACGCGCTCGTGATCCCGCACGATCCGGGCTCTGCGCAAAAGGTGGCGGTCTGGGACTGGACGGGGCCATACGGATGGCATCGTGTGTACAACTTCCTGCTCTATACGGTCGCGACCGAGTCGAAAGACTGGTACTTCATGCTCGGGGCTGCATTCATGCTGGCGGCGCCGTGGCTCATGGGCGCGAAGCTCAATCGCCGCGATCCAGCCGCATGGCTGCCCATGATCGTGATAGTCGCCGTGTGGCTCGCGGCCCCGGAGGAGGGGCTCGGCATTTCCGCGCTCTATCAGCGCTTTGCAGTGTTTCTGTTGCCGGCATACGTGCTGCTGTTCCGCGCCGCCGACACGGCGCGCGCACGCCCGGCGAGATCGCCGCGCATCTGGCTGACCGAGGCGCTGCTCGTGCTGTTTTGCTGGGGCTACTTCGGCACGCTGGCCGTGCGCGAGTATCGATTCGCTGTCGAGAACGAGCCGTTCGAGACGCTGCTCGAGCGCGCGGAGCCGGGGCAGCGTGCGCTCGCTCTCATCTATTCACCCGAGAGCGATATCATCCACAACCGGTGGACGTATCACACCTATGCGCACTGGTATCAGGCGGAAAACAAGGGCTTCGTCGATTTCAACTTCGCGTTCTTCCTGCCCGATGTCGTGCGCTTCAAGCCCGACCATATTCCGCCGCTGCGTCCCGGCCCGTTGATGGCCGAGCCTCAAGCGTTCGACTGGCACAAGGTCGACGCTCGCCTGTATCGCTACTTCTTCGTGCGCCACACGAAACCGCTGCCCGCGCATCTGTTCGATAACGACGAATGCGACGTGGCGCTCGTAAAGACGGTGCCGAACTGGTCGCTGTACGAGCGCCGCTCGTGCCATTGAAAAAAAACCGAGGCGCGGGCGGATTCCTCAACCGATCAGCAATCCTTTCTTTTCAATGAAGGCGATCACCTCATCGAGGCCGTCGAGCGCCTTCAGGTTGCACATCACGAAGGGACGCTCGCCGCGCATCTTTTTCGCATCGGACGCCATGACGTCGAGGTTCGCGCCCACGAGCGGCGCGAGGTCGGTCTTGTTGATGACGAGCAGGTCCGACTTCGTGATGCCGGGGCCGCCCTTGCGCGGAATCTTTTCGCCACCCGCCACGTCGATCACATAGATCGTGAGGTCCGAAAGCTCGGGGCTGAAAGTGGCTGCGAGATTGTCGCCGCCCGATTCGATGAAGACGATATCGGCATCGGGAAAGCGAGCGAGCATCTGGTCGACGGCTTCGAGGTTGATCGAGGCGTCCTCGCGAATCGCCGTGTGTGGGCAGCCGCCCGTTTCCACGCCCATGATGCGCTCGGCGGGCAGCGCGCCCGCGACGGTCAGGAGGCGCTGGTCTTCCTTCGTGTAGATGTCGTTGGTGATGGCGACGAGGTCGTAGCGCTCGCGCAGGGCCTTGCAGAGCATTTCGAGCAGCGTGGTTTTGCCGGAGCCGACCGGACCGCCCACGCCGACGCGCAACGGCGGTAGTTTCTTCGTTCGTTTGCTGGGTGCGTGCGAATTCATGGATCGTATGAGTTTCAGGAGCGGAAGAGCCGCGAGTACTGCGATTCGTGGCGCGCGGAGAGAATGCCGAGTTGCGGCGCGAAGGTGTTGAGCGCCTCGGGCGGCGTGGCGAGCGCGCGCGCTACGGCCTTTTCGATTTCGGCACGAAGCGCGACGATGATGCGCTGACCCGCGAGCTGGCCGAGCGGCACCGCCTTGAGCGCGGCGGCCGTCTGGTTCTCGATCCAGCTGAACGCGTAGGCGGCGAGCGCGGCGTCGGGCGCGGCCTCGTGAGCCCAGGCGGCGAACGCGAAGGCCGTGGGCTGCGCGACGGGCGTCATGCGCTCGAACGTGGCGCGCCGTGGCGCGTCGCCCCATTCGAGCTGCGCGCAGAGCTGGCGCAGCGACCAGCCCATTTGCGACGTCTCGCGCCGCAGTTCCGCCGATTCGCGGCTCGCGATGAATTCCTCGTTCGCCTCGATCAGCGCGTGGGCGTCATGACTGCGCCAGCGTTCGATCTGGTGGGCGACAAAGGGCAGTTCGCCGCTTGCGAGCACGTTCGCGAGGCCGCCTGCGATCCAGCGCGCGGCATCGTCGGCGTTCGTGACGAGTTGCGCTTCGATCGCCGCTTCGAGTCCTTGCGAGTAGCTGAACGCGCCGATGGGGAGCGCCGGCGACGCGAGATGCAGCAGGGCGGTGAGCTCAGCGATGTTCATGGCTGTGGTCGTGCGCGTGGCCGTCGCAATGACCGTGGTCGTGTCCGCAATCGTGATCTTGCGCGTGGTCGCCGTTGTGATCGTGGGCATGATCGTGTGGATGCGCATGCCCGTGATGCTCGTCGTACACGCGTTGCGCGAGCGCGTAATCGTCGGCGAAGGTTTCGTCGTGGCCATGGCGGTGGCCGCCGCCGTATGCGCCGGCTTCGGGCTGGAACGGCAACTGCACGCGCTCGACCTGGGCGCCCAGGCGTTTGAGCATGTCTTCGAGCACGGGGTCCGCTTCGAGCTTGAGTTCGTCCGCGCCCACTTCCACCGGCGTATGGCGATTACCGAGGTGATACGCGGCGCGCGTGAGCGTGAGGCGGTCGGGCGCGCGTACGCGCAACACGCACTCGGGCGCCGCGATCACGCGCACGAGGCCGCCGTCGTCGGCCACGAGCATGTCGCCGTCGCGCAGCACCGTGCCGCGCGGCAGCACTACGCCCACTTCCTCACCCGTGTCGAGCGTGGCCGCGAAGCGGCTCCTGCAGCGCGCGTCGTACGGGAGCGTGAGCGTGGGCGCGCGCTTCACCAGCACCGGCGCGAGCTTCGCGTTGAGTCGTTTGTCGATCGTGCGCATGTCAAAACTTTAGAACAGGAAATAGCGCTGCGCCATCGGCAGCACCGTGGCGGGCTCGCAGGTGAGCAACTGGCCGTCGGCGACGACCTGATATGTTTCAGGATCGACGCTGATCGACGGCTGCCAGGCGTTATGAATCATGTCGGCCTTCGTCACGCTGCGGCAGTTGCGCACCGCCACAACGCGCTTTTGCAGGCCGTAGCGCTCGTGAATGCGTTTGTCGAGCGAGAGCTGCGAGACGAAGGTGAGCGACGTTTGTGCAAGCGCCCGACCGCGCGTGGCGAACATCTCGCGATAGTGCACGGGCTGCGGCGTGGGAATCGAGGCGTTCGGGTCCCCCATTTGCGCGAGCGCGATCATGCCGCCCTTGAGGATGAGCGAGGGCTTGATGCCGAAGAACGCCGGTTCCCAGAACACGAGATCGGCCCACTTTCCCGGCTCGATCGATCCCACTTCGTGCGAGATGCCGTGCGTGATTGCGGGATTGATCGTGTACTTCGCCACGTAGCGCTTCACGCGGAAGTTGTCGTTGCGCGCGGCGTCTTCGGGCAGCGCGCCGCGCTGCACCTTCATCTTGTGCGCGGTCTGCCACGTGCGGATGATGACTTCGCCCACACGGCCCATTGCCTGGGAATCCGAAGAGAGCATCGACAGTGCGCCGAGATCGTGGAGGATGTCCTCGGCGGCAATGGTCTCGCGGCGAATGCGCGACTCGGCGAACGCGATGTCCTCGGCAATCGACGGGTCGAGGTGATGGCACACCATCAGCATGTCGAGATGTTCGTCGAGCGTATTGATCGTGTACGGGCGCGTGGGGTTCGTCGAGGAGGGCAGCACGTTCGCCTCGCCACACACCTTGATGATGTCGGGGGCGTGCCCGCCGCCCGCGCCTTCCGTGTGGTACGTGTGGATCGTGCGGCCCTTGAACGCGGCCACGGTCGCTTCCACGAAGCCCGATTCGTTGAGCGTGTCGGTGTGGATGGCGACCTGCGTATCCGTTGCGTCCGCAACGCTGAGGCAGTTGTCGATGGCGGCGGGCGTCGAGCCCCAGTCCTCGTGCAGCTTCAGGCCAATCGCGCCCGCGGCGATCTGTTCCTCGGCGGGCTTGGGCAAACTGACGTTGCCCTTGCCGAGAAAGCCGAGGTTGATCGGCCAGCCGTCGGCGGCCTGCAGCATGCGCTCCATGTGCCACGGGCCCGGCGTGCAGGTGGTGGCGTTGGTGCCCGTGGCGGGGCCGGTGCCGCCGCCCAGCATCGTCGTCACGCCGCTCGCGAGCGCTTCGTCGATCTGCTGCGGGCTGATGAAGTGGATGTGCGT
>DATBXG010000641.1:0-2088 GCA_036514415.1 Paraburkholderia sp. | reverse complement strand
CGCTTTTTCGGCGCGCCCCTCCTGGAGGAAGCCCAGCAGCGAATTGAGGATGACGACCGCGAAGATGATGGAGGCGTCGAGCCACAGGCTCAGCATCAGCTTGATGAAGCCGGCCGCGAGCAGCACATAGATGAGCACGTTGTTGAACTGGGCAAGAAACCGGACGAGCGGCCCGCTTTTCTTGCCTTGAGGCAGCACGTTGCGCCCGTAGGTGCCGAGGCGCTGCGACGCGTCCGCCAGATCGAGCCCCTGCGACGGATCGACGTCGAACTGACGCCCGATCTCTTCGGCGGGCATGGCGTGCCACGACGCCGCGCCCGAACCTGAAGCCGCACTCTCAGCTGAACTCATCTTCGCCCCCTGGTCGCTCGGAGATTCAACGCAATAGTAAGTTTTTTTCGCTGCAGGCACGTGCAAGCTGGTGCGCGCGGAGTTCATGGCTCGGGCGGCCGCTGCGGGATGTATGGCAACGTCTGCGCAACGAGAGCCGCTTGAGTCATGCCATGTGCATCACGCATCTGCCTGGGCTGAAACTATCGGCGCATAGCCCGGAGTCTCGTCATGATAGAAAACCTGAGTACTACGAAGCACGAGCCTGTCGCTGTGGCGCTTTCCTTGCATCCCCGCGACTATGCCTCGTTGCGGGATGCATCCCGCGCGGTCGGCATGAGCGAAGCCGCGTTTTGCGCCCTTGCAATTCATCACGCGTCCCGCGCGATAGTGGATGCACGGCCGCGCTGCAGACTCGTCTGACTCCGGTTCATGCACCTCCGTTGCGCGCCCGACGCTACCGTGTCGGGCGTCTTTTTTCGGGCGCGTCCCCGCTTCGAGCCTGAGTGGAGCGAGAAGGCTGGTGTGGACGGCTTCAATCTCTCGCGCACGGTGGTGCCGGAGTGCTTCAACGATGTGATCGATCTGCTGGTGCCTGAGCTGCAAACGCGCGGCGCGTATAAAAGCGCGTATCGTGAAGGCACGCTGCGTGAAAGGTTGTCTGGCCGCGCGCCTGCCGGCGTCGCACGCGGCGGCACGATATCGCGGTATCGCGGCGCGCGCGTGAACCGCGTATGAAGCACGCATCAACGACAGGTATTGAATTCCCGCTACGAGGAGACCGCGGAAAGCGGGCAAGAATATGGTAGACAAATCGCTCTTTCGCGACGCCTTGGCGGGCCTTGGGGCAGCCGTGAACATCGTCACCACGGATGGCGGCACCGGGCGCGCAGGCTGCACAGCGTCGGCCGTGTGCAGCGTGACGGACGAGCCGCCCACGCTGCCCGTCGGCATCAATCGTGCGAGCCGCAACAACGCGATCATGCGCGAGAACGGCGAGCTCTGCGTGAACGTGCTGGCGGCCGGACAGCGGCGGCTTGAGCATGGCGCGCGCGTCGCCTGAAGGCGCCGCCGGGCCCCGTTCTTCAGACGAAACGGGGCCGCCAGGGCAAGGCGCGGCGCAGCGCGGCAAGGCGGCATCGCTCTCATTGCTGCTCCTTGCCCAGGTCGCGGCGATGGGCGTGTGGTTTTCGTCCAGCACCGTGGTGGCCCTCATCAAGCAGGCGCATGCGATTGGCGCCTTTGACGAAGCGTTGCTCACGAGCGCCGTGCAGTGTGGCTTCGTGGCTGGCACCATCACCTCGGCGCTGCTCTCGCTGCCTGACCGCTACGATCTGCGCAAGCTGCTCGCAGGCTCCGCGCTCGTGGCGGCTGCGGCCACGGCGGCGCTCGCGTTCCTGCCGCCTGTTGGCGGCGCGGTCGTTGCGCTGCGCTTCGTCACGGGCATGTGCATGGCAGGCGTCTATCCGGTCGGCATGCGGCTTGCGGCCACCTGGGCACAAGGCGATCTCGGGCTGCTCGTTGGCCTGCTCGTGGGCGCGCTTACGCTTGGCTCGGCCAGCCCGCATCTGCTGGCGGCGACGGGCGGGCTCGACTGGCGCACGATCTATGGCGTCGCGGCGGCCTGCGCGGCGTGCGCCGCGGCGCTCATCGGGTTCGCGGGAATCGGTCCGAACATCCGGCGCGCGACGCGCATCGACTTCGCAAAGGTTGCGCAGGCATGGCGGCAACCCGCCCTGCGGCTCGCCAATCTCGGCT
>DATBXG010000640.1:0-2272 GCA_036514415.1 Paraburkholderia sp. | reverse complement strand
CAAAACGGACGCTGCGCATCGACCGCAAACGCACCTCGAGCATGGCCTCAAAACGCGGCCGCGCGGCCGGTCCGGACTACGACCACGCAACTTCGTGCTCGGGACTGATTCCGCTCCTGTGCCGGGCCAGCCCCCGAGCAGAAAAGAGCCGATGTACATCAAAGACTTGCGAAAAAGCGCAGGGTCTGGCAAGCCGCCGGGGGCACAGTCTCGGCGTGAGGCAGCAGGATTTGCCGCCCTTGGACGCCTCGCATTGCGCGGGCACCGTCGCCACCTATAGTAATGAAGCACAATGACCAATTCGCTCGATCTCGACGCCCGCCCCGAGGACACCCGGGTCGTCGTTGCCATGTCCGGCGGCGTCGACTCCTCCGTTACGGCTGCGCTCTTGAAGGCCGAGGGCTACGACGTGATCGGCGTCACGCTGCAGCTTTACGACCACGGCGCGGCAACTGAGCACCGCAAGGGGGCCTGCTGCGCCGGCCAGGATATCTACGACGCGCGCGGCGTCGCCGAGCGAATCGGCATTTCTCATTACGTGCTAGATTACGAGAGCCGCTTCAAGGAAGCGGTGATCGACCGTTTCGCGCAGAGCTACATCGAGGGCGAAACGCCGGTGCCCTGTGTCGACTGCAACATGTCGATCAAATTTCATGACCTGCTGCACACCGCGCGTGAACTCGGCGCGCAGGTGCTCGCGACCGGTCACTACGTTGCCTCGCGCGCGCTGCCCGGCGGCGGACGCGGGCTCTTCCGGGCGCGTGAAGAAGAGCGCGACCAGAGCTATTTCCTGTTTGGCACGACGCGCGAACAGCTCGACATCCTGCGTTTTCCGCTCGGCGATCTCACCAAGGCCGAGACGCGCGACTATGCGCGCAAATTTGGGCTTGCGGTCGCCGACAAGCACGACAGTCAGGATATCTGCTTCGTGCCCGCCGGCCATTACGCCGACATCATCGAGCGGCTGAAGCCCGGCGCGGCGGAAGCGGGCGAGATCGTCGATCTCGACGGGCGCGTGCTCGGGAAGCACAACGGCATCATTCATTTCACCGTTGGGCAGCGCCGCGGGCTCGGCGTGTCCACGGGCTCGCCGCTTTATGTCGTGCGGCTCGATGCCGAGCGCCGCCGCGTCGTGGTTGGACCGCGCGACGCATTGCGTATGCGCCGCATCGCTCTGCGCGACGTGAACTGGATTGGCGACGGCGATATCGATGCCGCGCTCGCCGAGCGCCGCGAAGTATTCGTCAAGGTGCGCTCTACGCGGCCTCCGCAGGCAGCCTGGCTGACGGGCGCGGACGGCAAATACGAGGTCGAATTGATCGACGGCGAGCACGGCGTATCGCCGGGTCAGGCTTGTGTGTTCTACGACGCGCCGGAGGGGCAGGCGCGCGTGCTCGGCGGCGGTTTTATCAAAACCGCGCTCGCAGCTTCGGAAGCGGCGCCGCAGCGCGCCGCGGCGCTCGTCTACGCGCGTCCATGAATGACATCGATCGTGCGAGCGTCGAGCGCGCGTATGCGCGCTGGGCGCCGGTCTATGACGTCGTCTTTGGCGCCGTCTTCGATGCCGGCCGCCGCGCCTCGATCAAGGCAGCGGAAGCCGCCTGCGGACCGAACGGCGGCCGTATTCTCGAAGTCGGCGTCGGCACTGGTTTGTCGCTGCCGGACTATGCGCGCAAGAACCGGATCGTGGGGCTCGACATTTCCGCGCCGATGCTGCGCAAGGCGCATGAGCGCGTCGCCGAGCAGAAATTGACGAATGTGGACATGCTCGCGGTAATGGATGCGGCACGGCTCGCATTGGCCGATGCAAGCTTCGACGTCATCGTCGCGCAATACGTCATCACGGCTGTACCGAATCCGGAGGGCACGCTGGACGAGTTCGTGCGCGTGCTCAAACCGGGCGGCGAAATCGTGCTGGTCAATCACATCGGGGCGGAAGCGGGCCCGCGCCGCTGGTTCGAACTCGGCTTTGCGCCGGTCGCGCGGCGGCTCGGCTGGCGGCCGGAGTTTCCGTTTGCGCGACTGGCCGACTGGGCTGTGCGCAACGGCCGCGTGCGTGTGGTCGAACGCCGCCCGATGCCGCCCCTCGGCCATTTTTCGCTCGTCCGCTTCGAGCGGGTCGCAGCCTAGATCCGGAACCCGGCCTCAGCGCCCCACGTTTTCTTTGTGACGCGAGGAGGCCTCATGCTGCTGACGTCTGCGGTCGCTTTCGCGCAGTCTCCGCCGAAACCGAACGAGTCCGTCGCCCCGAAAGCGGAGCAAGAGCAGTCTT
>DATBXG010000639.1:0-2049 GCA_036514415.1 Paraburkholderia sp. | reverse complement strand
GAAGGCCGACGTGATCGTCACGCTGCCGCCGTTCATCCAGCAGGCGCAGCAAAGCGGCCTGCTCCAGCCGTACCAGAGCGTGAACTACAAGAACGTGCCGACGATCGCGAAGGCGGCTGACGGTTCGTGGGCCACGTTCGTGAACAACTACTTCTCGTTCGCGATCAACCCGGACGTCGTGAAGACCCAGCCGAAGACGTTTGCTGACCTGCTGCACCCGGACTACACGGGCAAGGTCGCGTACTCGAACCCGGCAACGGCCGGTGACGGCATGGCCGTGATCATCCTCACGACCTCGCTGATGGGCGAAGACAAGGCGTTCGACTACCTCAAGAAGCTCGAGCAGAGCGCGAAGTTCCACACGAAGGGCACGGGCTACCTCGACGTGCTGCTCTCGCGCAACGAAATCTCGGTGGCCAACGGCGACCTGCAGATGGATCTCGACGACGCAGCCAACGGCGGCCTTTCGCTCAAGCCGATCTTCCTTGCGGCCGAGCCGGGTGGCCATCCCACGACGTTCCAGCTGCCGTACGCGATCGGCCTGATCAAGAACGGCCCGAACCAGGCCGAAGGCAAGAAGCTGATCGACTACCTGATGTCGACGGACGTGCAGTCGAAGGTGCCGGACATCTTCGGCATTCCGGCCCGCACGGACGTGGCGCTCTCGGGCAAGAACGGCGAAGCGGTCAAGCAGGCTATCGCGGGCGTGAAGCTGATTCCGGTGGACTGGAGCCACGTGATGGCGAAGAAGGCCGACTGGACGGCTCGCTGGAAGAACGAAGTGATCGGCTCGTCGGGCAAAGAGACGGAAGTCGTGAAGCCGAAGCAATAAGCGACAGGCAGGAGGCAGCCGCCGCGGCCCGCGAGAGCGGCCGCGGCGCGCCATTTGGCAATACCTGAGCATTACCTTTGTGTTACCTGAGCTGGAGATGAACCCGGTGAATACCGCAAGCCTCGCGTCGGCCGACATGGCCCGCGCGCTGCCGGATGCGTCCGGACTGAACGATGCCGCGGACGCGCGCGATGCGGCGGGCGTGCAGATCGACCAACTGAGCGTGCGCTTCGGCGCGCGCACCGTGCTCGACAACCTGTCGCTCACGATCCGCCGCGGCGAACTGCTGACCGTGCTGGGCCGCAGTGGTTGCGGCAAGACCACCTTGCTGCGCTTCATCGCCGGCTTCATCGAAGCTGACGGACTCGCGGGCTCGCTCACCGTGGCGGGCCGCGACCTGACCCATGTGCCGCCGCATCAGCGCAACCTGGGCCTTCTGTTTCAGAGCTACGCGCTCTTTCCGCATCTCTCGGTGTTCGAGAACGTCGCGTTCGGCCTCAAGGCGCGCCGCGTGCCCTCGCGCGACATCGCGCGGCGCGTGGCCGACGCGCTCAAGCTCGTGCAACTCGGCGACGCGGGTCACGTCATGCCCGCGCAGCTCTCGGGCGGCATGCAGCAGCGCGTGGCGCTCGCGCGTGCGCTCGTGATCGAGCCGGACGTGCTCCTGCTCGACGAGCCGCTCTCGGCGCTCGACGCCAATCTGCGCGCTTCGGTGCGCTCCGAACTCAAGGCGCTGCATGAGCGCCTGCCCGATCTGACGATCGTGTGCGTGACGCACGATCAGGACGACGCGCTGGTGCTCTCCGACCGCACGCTGCTGATGCGCGACGGCCACATCGCGCAGCTCGGCACGCCGCAGGAACTCTACGACACGCCGAATGACGCCTACGTGGCGCGCTATCTCGGCGCGGCGAATCTGCTGCCGCCGAACGTCGCATTCCCGGTGGGCGACGCGCGCCACGACGTGCGCGACAAACTCGCGTGCCTGCGTCCTGAAAGCCTGCGCGTCGTGCCGCTCGGCGAAGGCGCGCTGCACGGCACGATCGAGTCGGTCGAGTGGTATGGCTCGGTGCTCTCGGTGCCCGTGCTGCTCGACGCGATGCCGAATGAACCGGTGCTCGTCACCATGCAGCGCGGCCACGGCATGACGCCGGCGAAAGGCATGCGTGTGTCCCTGCGTTACGAGGCTGACGATGTCGTCCTTATCAACCCCTGAT
>DATBXG010000638.1:0-4013 GCA_036514415.1 Paraburkholderia sp. | reverse complement strand
CCCTTCGGCACGACCATGAAGTGGGCGTCGTTCACCCATGTCATGTTGTTGAACGCCTGGACCTTGAAGTCGGCGGGCACGATGCCGAGCGCACGCGGGTTGATGTCCCAGCCCGTCACGGTCACGGTCATGTCACGCGTGCCCTCGCCCAGTTCCTTCATCACCGCCGAGGTGCCGCCCGGGTAGTACGGCACGCACGAGTTCAGCTCCTTCAGGAACGCCCAGGTCTTGTCCCAGCCGTTGATCGGGTCCTGCGGGTTCTTGTCGCCGAGCAGGTACGGCAGGCCCATCAGGAACGTGCGGCCCGGGCCGGAGTTGGCCGGTCGCGCGTAGATCAGCTTGCCGGGGTTCGCCTTGCACCAGGCGAGCAGTTCCTGCGGCGTTTGCGGAGGCTTGGCGACCTTGGCCGGGTTGTACTCGACCAGCGGACCCGCCGGCATGTACGACACTTCGAGGCCGTAGCCCTGTGCGAGGTCCTGCATCTTGCGCGGGCCCGGCGCGTATTTGTCCAGCACGCCTGGCAGCCCGGCCGACTGATCCGGCAGCAGCTTCATCCACAGATTCTGTTCGATGCCGGCGGCGAGTGCGTCGGTGCCCGTCAGCACCAGGTCGATGTCGGCGCGGCCTGCGGCCTGCATTGCCTTGATCTTGCCAGGCAACTGCGGCGCGGGCGCGTTGGTGTAAGTGATATTGGAGACGAGATTCGGGTTTTTCGCCTTGAACGCCTCGAAAGCCTTCTGCGTGAGCTGCAGATTACCGGCCACGTCGACTACGTTCAGGGAAACAGGATCGGCCTTCGCCGCGCTCATGCCAAGCGCCGTTGCGGCCGCCACACATACGGCCAGCACACTGGCCTTCAAGCGTCCATCGAACATCGCATCTCCTCACTTCTGTTTATGGAATTTTTCTAACGCGACCCGTTGATTCTTATGTTGTCAGGCCGGACACAGGATGCCGAACCACGCATCAAGTTGTCAAGCAACGTCAGGCGCTTTGTGGGGCTATCGTGAGCCTCCTGTTGGCTTCCTGTTGGAGAAAGCGCCTGCAAGGCTTCTGCAGGCGCTTTCCCGACCGCTTTTGCGGGATTACTTGCGCACCAGCTCGCCGTCGCGCAGACGCCACAGCGCGAGCGGATTGTCGTTCTGCAACGTGACCGGCAAAAGTTCAGCCGGCAGATCCTGGTAACAGACCGGACGCAGGAAGCGCTCGATCGCCATCGCGCCCACCGACGTCGTGCGCGCGTCCGAGGTGGCCGGGAACGGGCCGCCGTGAACCATCGCATACGACACTTCGACGCCCGTCGGGAAGCCGTTCGCGAGAATGCGGCCCGCCTTGCGCTCGAGGATCGGCATGAGACGCGCAGCCATGGCGTAGTCGTCGCGGTCGATGTGCAGCGTCGCCGTGAGCTGGCCTTCGAGGTGTTCCGCCACGCGCGCGAGTTCGGCTTCGTCGCGGCACGCCACGACGACCGAGGTCGGCCCGAAAATCTCGTCCGACAACGCGTGCTGCGCGAGGAACTGCTCGGCGCTCGCCTTGAAGAGCACCGGCAGCGCGTCGCAATGCGCCTCCGTCTTCGTGCCTTCGGCGAGATTCTCGACGCCGGGGATCTGCTTGCGCGCCGCGACGGCTTCGCCATACGTCGAGGCGATACCTGCCGTCAGCATGCTTTGCGAGGGCTTCTGCGTGAGCGCCGCGCTCGCCGCCTTCACGAAGCGGTCGAGTTCCGGACCGTCGATGGCGAGCACGAGGCCGGGGTTCGTGCAGAACTGGCCGACGCCCATCGTGAGCGAGTCGACGAAACCCTGCGCAAGCGCAACGCCGCGCGCGGCCAGCGCCGCGGGCAGCACGAACATCGGGTTGATGCTGCTCATTTCGGCGTAGACCGGGATCGGCTCGGCGCGCGTGGCGGCAATGTGCGAAAGCGCGAGACCGCCGCGGCGCGAACCCGTGAAGCCCACCGCCTTGATGGCCGGATGCGCCACGAGCGCTTCGCCCGTTTCGTTGCCGCCGCCGAAGACGAGCGAGAACACGCCTTCGGGCAGACCGACGTCAGCCACGGCCTGCTGGATCGCGCGGCCCACCAGCTCCGAGGTGCCGGGGTGCGCCAGGTGCGCCTTCACCACGACCGGGCAGCCGGCGGCGAGCGCCGAAGCCGTGTCGCCGCCCGCCACCGAAAACGCCAGCGGGAAGTTGCTCGCGCCGAACACGCCCACGGGGCCGAGCGGGATGCGATGCGCGCGCAGGTCCGAGCGCGGCAGCGGCTTGCGTTCGGGCAGCGCCGAGTCGAGCACGGCGCCGCACCAGCGGCCGTCGCGCACGAGCGACGCGAAAAGGCGCAACTGGCCGACCGTGCGGCCGCGCTCGCCTTCGAGGCGCGCCTTGGGCAGCGCCGATTCGAGATGCGCGCGCTCGATGAGGGCTTCGCCGATGCCGAGAATACGCTCGGCGATCGCTTCGAGCAGGCGCGCACGCGTTTCGTGCGGGGCGGCGCGGAAGGCGTCGAACGCCTGCGCCGCGAGTTCACAGGCGCGCGCGACTTCGGCCTTGCCGCCGAGGCCGAACGACGGCTCGATCTCCTGGCCGAGCGCGGGCGCGAAGGCGCGCATCTCGCCCGACTCGCCACGCACCGCTTGCGCGCCCAGCAGCATTGCTCCGGTAATCTGCATGTTCCTTCCGTTCAATTCCATTGATGGGTTTGCAAGCTTACACCGCCGCTTATGCCTGGGCGGTGTGCGCCGAGGCGGCCAGCTTCTGCTCGAATGCGAGCAGCGCCCTGGCCGCATCGCCGATCGCCGGCAGGGCTTCGGCTGGCGACTGCGAGAGCAGCGGCAGGATCGGGCCCATGTCGGCGATGCCCGAAAGCGTCACGGCGTCATGCAGCACGCGGATGAGCGAGATGTCGTCGCGCAGCGTTTCGAGCGGCATGAACGCATCGTAGAGGCGTTGCGCTTCTTGCGCATGGCCTTCCTTCGCGGCCTTCAGCAGCGCCATGATGGCGCTCGAAGCGATGCAGCCCGAGCCCGTGGTCCACGCGGCCAGACCGAAATCGCGCACGTGGACGAGCGCCGGACGCTCGCCCATGCCCGAAACGACCTTCGAGGCCGGCACGCTTTGCAGCAGGCGGCGCAGATACGGGTCGTTCGCCGGATCCTTGCGCACGATCGCGTACTTGATCGCGATCAGCGTGCCGCGGTCGATCAGGCGCACGAGCGTGTCGACGTCCACATAGTCCTCGCTCTTGATATAGAGCGTGAGCGGAATGCCGGCGGTGTCGACGATGCGCGTGAGGCCCGCTTCCACGCCTGCGGGCGTGGTGAAGCCGGACAGCGGCAGCACCATGGCCGTCTTGTACTGCGTTTGCGCGAGAATGCGCGCCTGGTCGAGCATCTTGCCGTAATCGGGACCGATAGCCGGGATCACGCGCGTTTCGGGCGCGGTGAGGTCGGCGAGCATGTCAAGCAACTCACGGTATTCGCTGACGGCGACGTGGTACAGGTTCGCATTGCCGCCATACAGCAGCGTGCGGATGCCGCCTGCTTCCATGTGGCGGATCAGCTTGCGGTTTTGTTCGACGTCGAGCGAGAGATCGGGGCGGCGTGCGAGCGGCGGCACTGCCATCACAGTCGAGGCGAATTCGCTCTCGACAATCGGGGACACGTTCATGAGGCCTCGTGCGGGGATGGAGGGTTGTCAATACTGCGCACAGTAGCACCGGCCCGCCGTAGTTGTCAAACAACTTGTGGCATTTGTTAGGGTTTGCTCGGAGTGCGCCGCAACGACGCCCCGCCTGCCTGCCTGCCCTTGCGTGACCGATGGTGGCCGCGGGCGCGATATAGGACTTCGGCCCTGCGGTGGGGGGGAGTGAACTACAGCCACATGCAGTATCGCCCGGGCGCGAACTCGCTCTTCCCGGGCAACGCGATCTTCAATATCGCGGGTATCTTCAGGGGACTTCCTGGCTGGTTGCGTGCGCAACGACGACGCGGGTGCCCATGCAGTGGGCGCCCGTTTTT
>DATBXG010000637.1:0-2758 GCA_036514415.1 Paraburkholderia sp. | reverse complement strand
GGAATTCCTGACCATCTCTCTCTTGAACGGCATCGGCTACGGGCTGCTGCTGTTCATGCTTTCCTCGGGCCTCACGTTGATCTTCAGCATGATGGGCGTGCTCAACTTCGCGCACGCCAGCTTCTACATGCTCGGGGCTTACTTCGCCTACACCATTGCCAGCAAGATCGGTTTCTGGCCGGCGCTCGTGGCCGCGCCGGTGCTCGTGGCGTGTGTCGGCGCGCTCGTCGAGCGTTTCGGCTTGCGTGCCGTGCACAAGTTCGGGCATGTGGCGGAATTGCTGTTCACCTTCGGCCTTTCGTATCTGATCGTGGAGGGTGTCAAGCTGGTCTGGGGGCTGGCCGCCGTGCCGTATGCCATTCCGCCTGAACTCAACGGCGCGCTGTTCAAGGTGTTCGGCTCGGAATTCCCGAAATATCGCGCCTTCATGATGCTGATATCGGTTGCGATGCTCGCGGCGCTGTATCTACTGTTGACGCGCACGCGCATCGGCCTCGTCATTCAGGCGTCGCTCACGCACCCGGAAATGGTCGAGGCGCTGGGGCACAACGTGCAGCGCGTGTTCATGCTGGTGTTCGCCGGCGGCGCCGCGCTGGCGGGGCTGGCCGGCATGATCGGCGGCAATGCGTTCGTCACTTCGCCTTCGATGGGCGAGTCGGTGGGGACGATCGTGTTCGTCATCGCGGTGGTGGGCGGCATGGGCTCGCTGCCGGGCGCGTTCATCGCGTCACTGCTGATCGGCATCATGCAGACATTCGCCGTGACGATCGATGCTTCGCTCTCCGATCTGTTTTCGCTCGCCGGCGTGGCGGTGACGGACAACACCGCGATGTCGTCGCTATTGCGCATGCCGGTATCGCAGGTCGCGCCGATTCTGCCTTACCTGCTGATGGTGCTCATGATGATCCTGCGGCCGCGCGGGTTGCTCGGCAAGCGGGAGGGCTGAACGATGAAGCCGCTCATTCAGGCCAGTGCCGGTTCGGACATGCAACGCCGCGGTCTGCTGCAATCGGCCCATTCGCTGCGATGGATCATCTGGGGCGCCACGGCGCTCGTGATGCTGGTGCTGCCACTCGTGTTTTCCAGCGGCTTCGCGATCGCACTGCTTTCGCAGATTGGCATCATGATCATCTTCGCGCTCTCGTACAACATGCTGCTCGGGCAGACCGGCATGCTCTCGTTCGGTCACGCGGTGTACTCCGGCCTCGGCGCCTTCGTGGCGGCGCATGTGCTCAACCAGATCGGCGCGAGCCATTTCCCGTTGCCCGTTTCGCTGCTGCCGCTGGTCGGCGGGTTCGGAGGCATGCTGTTCGGCGTGCTGTTCGGCTATGTGACCACGCGCAAGTCGGGCACCACCTTCGCGATGATTACGCTCGGGATTGGCGAAATGGTGGCGGCCAGCTCGCTCATGTTCCCCGGATTCTTCGGCGGAGAAGGCGGGGTACCGACCAACCGCACGGTAGGCCATGCGGTGCTCGGCATCACTTACGGTCCGGCGATCCAGGTTTATTACCTGATCGCGCTCTGGTGCCTCGTGTCGATGATCGCCATGTACGCATGGACGCAAACGCCGCTCGGCCGCATCGCCAACGCCGTGCGGGACAATCCCGAACGCGCTGAATTCGTGGGGTACAACACGCAGCGCGTGCGCTTTCTCGTGATGGTCCTCTCGGCGTTCTTTGCGGGCATCGCGGGCGGCCTGTCGGTGATCGACTTCGAGATCGTGACCGCGGAGAACGTCGGCGCCGCGCAGTCGGCTGGCGTGCTGCTGGCGACGTTCATCGGCGGCGGGGCGTTCTTCTTCGGGCCTGTCATCGGCTCCGTGTTGTTCGTGCTGTTCGCGGTGGCGTTGTCCAATCTCACGCCGGCATGGTTGCTGTACCTCGGGCTCTTTTTCGTGCTGGTGGTGATGTACGTGCCGGGCGGCGTGTCGAGCCTGCTGATGAAGCAGGTTCCGCTGATCGCCGCGCGCAAGCTCCACCGTATGCTGCCGTCCTATGCGGCGGTGTTGGGCGCCGCGATGATGGTGCTTTGCGCGCTGGTGCTGACGGTCGAACTCGTCTACAAGCTGCAAATCGACAGTGATAACGGCACCGCGATGAGACTCGCGGGCCTGAGCTTCGATGCCGCGTCGTGGGCGCCCCGGGCCGTCGCGGCGATGCTGTGGGTGCTGGGCGCGCTGGCCTCGCGTCTTGCGGCCGCGCGCTTGCGCGATGCGTGGGATCGCGTGCAACGGGAAATCGCAGGGAGCAACGCATGACGAGCGCGCTGGAATTACGTGAAGTACGCAAGCAGTTTGGGCGTACGGAGATCATTCGCGGCGTGAACCTGGATATCGCGAAGGGCGAGCGTCATGCGCTGATCGGCCCCAACGGCGCGGGCAAGTCGACTACGTTCAACCTGATCTCGGGGCGCATCGCGCCGAGTTCCGGCACGGTCAAACTCAACGGCGTCGATATCGGCGGGCTGCCGCCGTACAAGATCAACCGTATGGGCTTGTCGCGCAGTTTTCAGGTGACGAACATCTTCCACCGCCTTTCGGTGTTCGAGAATTTGCGCTGTTCCGTGTTGTGGGCGCTCGGCTACCGGTATTCGTTCTGGCATCGCCTCGAGCAATTGCGCGACGCGCGCGAACGCGCCGAAGCCGTGCTCGAACTGATCGGTCTACAGGGCCGCCACGACACGCTCGCTGGACTGCTCACTTACGCCGAGCAGCGCGCGCTCGAAATCGGCATCACGATTGCCGGCGGCGCCGAGG
>DATBXG010000636.1:0-8332 GCA_036514415.1 Paraburkholderia sp. | reverse complement strand
GACCGCGAGCGCCGCCTGCCGTGGGACGAGCTCGATGCGTTCGTCGCGAGCGGCCTGTGGGCCATTACCGTGCCGCGCGAATATGGCGGCCCGGCGGTGCGCAACGGCACGCTCGCGGAAGTGACCGCGACCATTGCCGCCGCGGACGGCTCGCTAGGCCAGATTCCGCAGAATCACTTCTACGCGCTCGAAGTGCTGCGCGTGGGCGGGAGCGCCGAACAGCAGCGCTTCTTCTACGGCCGCGTGCTGGCGGGCGAACGCTTTGGCAACGCGCTGGCCGAGATCGGCCAGAAGGACTTCAAGCGCCGTACACGCCTCACACGCGACGCGCGCGGCTGGCGCATGGACGGCCGCAAGTTCTATTGCACCGGCGCGCTCTACGCGCACTGGATCCCCACGCTCGTGGTGGCCGAAGAAGCGGGCCAGGACGTGACGTACCTCGTCTTCGTGCCGCGCGACACGCCCGGCGTCACCATCACCGACGACTGGGACGGCTTCGGCCAGCGCGTAACGGGCAGCGGCTCCGTGCAGTTCGACGACGTGCGCGTGGAGCCCGAGTGGATCGTGCCGTTCCAGCGCTCGTTCGAGCGGCCGACGACCATCGGCCCGCTTGCGCAGATCATCCACGCGGCGATCGACCTCGGTCAGGCGCGCGGCGCATTCGAAGCCGCGCTGCAGTTCGTGCGCGAACACTCGCGGCCATGGATCGACGCGAAGGTCGAGCGCGCGGCGGACGATCCGCTCGCCATCTTCCACTTCGGCGATCTCGCGGCGCGCCTTGCCGCCGCGGAAGCGCTGGTGCGCCGCGCAGGCCGCTTCGTGGACGCCGCGCAGGCCGCGCCCGACGAGCGATCGGTGGCCGAAGCCTCGATTGCCGTGGCCGAGGCGCGCGCCCTCACTACGACGATCTCGCTCGATGCCGGCACGCGCCTGTTCGAACTGGCGGGCACGGCGGCGACGCTGGACGGCCTGGGCCTCGACCGCTTCTGGCGCAACGCGCGCACGCACACGCTGCACGACCCCGTGCGCTGGAAATACCACGCAGTGGGCAACTTCTACCTCAACGACACGCTGCCGCCGCGGCACGGAGCATTGTGATGGCCGGATCGAATCAAGCGAAGAAACCCATTCTGCTCAACGCGTTCAACATGAATTGCGTGGGGCACATCAATCACGGGCTATGGACGCATCCGCGCGACCGCTCGACCGACTACCGCACGCTCGCGTACTGGACGAATCTCGCGCGCACGCTGGAGCGCGGGCTCTTCGACGGGCTCTTTCTCGCGGATATCGTGGGCGTCTACGACGTCTATCAGCGCAACGTGGACGTGACGCTGCGCGAGTCGATCCAGTTGCCGGTGAACGACCCCACGCTCGTCGTACCGGCCATGGCGGCCGTGACCGAGCATCTCGGCTTTGGCGTGACGGTGAATCTCACCTACGAGCAGCCTTATCTGCTGGCGCGGCGCTTTTCCACGCTCGATCACCTCACGCAGGGCCGCATCGGCTGGAACATCGTCACGGGCTATCTGGACAGCGCGGCGCGCGCCATGGGTCTCGAGCAGCAACTGCCGCACGACGAACGCTACGATCGCGCCGACGAATACCTGGAAGTCCTCTACAAGCTGTGGGAAGGCAGCTGGGAAGCGGACGCCGTGCGGCGCGACAAGACGGAACGCGTGTTCGCGGACCCGGCGAAAGTGCACCGTGTCGAGCATGCGGGGCGCTACTACCGCGTGGACGGCTATCATCTCGCGGAGCCTTCGCCGCAGCGCACGCCGGTGCTGTTCCAGGCGGGCAGCTCGGGGCGCGGCCAGCGCTTCGCCGCGCGCCATGCCGAATGCGTGTTCATTTCGCCGCCCAATCGCGCCGCGGCGCGCGAGACGGTGCGCGCGCTGCGCGAACAGCTGGTGCGCGCGGGGCGCCGTCCCGACGACGTGAAGGTGTTCGTCGGCGCGGCGGTGGTGCCGGGCGCGACCGCGCGCGAAGCGCGCGAGAAGTACGCCGACTATCGCCAGTATGCGAGCCGCGAGGCGGGTCTTGCGCATTTCGCGTCGAGCACGGGCATCGACTATGCGCAGTACGACCTCGACGCGAACGTGGACTACGCGCCTGGCAACGCGATCGAATCCGCCACGCGAACCGCGCAGCAGCATGGCTGGACGCGCCGCAAGCTGCTCGAGATGTTCGAGCTGGGCGGGCGCTATCCGGCGATCGTCGGCAGCGCGTCGCAGGTCGCCGATGAATTGCAGGCGTGGATCGACGAGGCGGACGTCGATGGCTTCAACCTGAGCCGCACCGTGGTGCCCGAGAGCTATGAGGACTTCGTGGATCTCGTGGTGCCGGAGTTGCAGGCGCGCGGGCGCTACAAGACCGCCTATGCGGCGGGGACGCTGCGGGAAAAGCTCTTTGGCGCTGGGGCCGTGCTGCCCGGGCGGCATGCGGCGGCGGGGTTCCGGCGGGTGAGCGAAGTGGTGTGAACGAAGCGGTGTGAACGGATGCTGGCGCTTTGTCCGACCCTTGACCCCGTGCGCAAGGTCGCGTTCGGAACGACGTTCGTATGGAGGTCGCCCCGTCCCGGCGCACCGGTTGCCGGGCGCATCATTCCACCGGTGGACGCCTTCAGGCGCCCTCCGAAGGTGCTGCCATCAAAAGGCGCCTGTCACGTTGGTGAAAATGGCAATCAACTCGTTCCCGAGCGTCGTGACCGTAACCGCGATAGCCGTCGCGATCAGCGCGACCATGATCCCGTATTCCACTGCCGTTGCGCCTTCTTCGTCGTTCACGAAGCGCTTCGCCGTAGCGATGACATTTTGCATTTCCAACTCCGATTGGTTGATTGAACGCCTCCCTTGACTGCCTGACCTGTCTTGCGCCGCGGTGAACATGTTCGTCGAGCAGGTGATCAATTTTTAGTTGATTTCTCACCGAAGGTTTGTGCGGTCCGCAACGCTAGGGAATGGTTTGTTTGCCGGGTTTTTAACTAAATCCTTCATCGGCCGGACATATCGCGAGACCGTGAATTCGTGTGGGATCAGGCTATCGGGTAAGCGATATCAGGGGAACCGTCGACTCTCCAAAAAGCAAAAACCGGCCTCAGGCCGGTTTTTGTCGTGACGGCGGTTTGCGTTCATCTCCCTGCGCTTGCCCCGCGCCTACTGCTGAGGCGCGCCCTTCCACGCAGGCAGCGTCGCGCCGTGATAAACGGCAAGAATCTCGGTCGCGACATTGGCTTGCTGGTAGCTCTCCACGAGCGCATGCACCCACGGCGCATTGGCCTCCTTCTCGTTCACGGCAATGAAGTTGCGATACGGATTGCCCGTCACCTTCTCCTGCGCAATGCGCTCCTGCGGAATCTTGATGCCGGACTTGACGGCCCAGTCCGTGTTGACGACCGCCGCGTCCAGGTCGTCGATCGCGCGCCCGACGATGCCCGAATCGAGTTCCTTGATACGGATGTTCTTCGGATTCTTCGCGATGTCGCGTGCGGTGGGCAGCAGGCCGACGTCGGCGCGCAGCGTGATGAGCCCTTGCGCCTCTAGCAGCAGGAGCGAGCGGCCTTCGTTGCTCGGATCGTTCGGCACGCCGATGGTCGCGCCTTGCGGCAGGTCCGCCACCGACTTCACCTTGCGCGAGTAGAGCCCGATAGGCTGAACGTAGGTATAGCCCACCGGCGCGATCCTGTAGCCGCGCGCCTTGATCTGCGCGTCGAGATACGGCTTGTGCTGGAACGAGTTGGCATCGAGGTCGTGGCTGGAAAGCGCTTCGTTGGGCTGGGTGTATTCGGAGAACGTCGTCACCTTTACGGTGATGCCATGTTTCGCGGCGTTGGCGGCGACCACGCGCCACACGTCTTCGTCTTCGCCCGACATGATGCCTACGCGCACCGTCTGGTCCGCCGCGTGTGCGAGCGGAACGCCCCCGAAGCTCACGCCCAGTGCGAGCGTAGCCAGCATCGTTCCCAGCAATGTTCTCTTGTTCATAGGATCCATTTTTCGAAGAGTTGTGGATGGGGCGATGCTAGAGAGGGCGCTTGCGGCGGACAACCAATTTCGGGCGGATTGCTTATCTAGATTCGTCGTTTTGCGGCGCGCAACGCCGTGGCTACGATGCAGCGATTGCATTCTTCAAGCGAGTTCTTTCCTATGTCCACTCTCGCCGTTCCCGTTTCCGAGGCCCGTGAGCCCGCCGCGCAGGCCGAAGTCCCGCAACACGCCGTGATCCGCTCGGCTCAGGATGTCGTGCGCATCGTCAACGCAGGCGCCGCGCAGGGCAGCAACGCGCGCATCGTGATCGGCATCGCGCTGGGCGGCGTCTTTCTCGATGCCTACGATCTCACCTCGCTCGCCTATGGCGTGAAGGACATTGCGCGCGAATTCGCGCTCTCGCCCGTGCAGGTCGGCTTCGTTTCGGCGGCCATCACGTTCGGCGCCATACTCGGCGCGCTGTTCGGCGGCTACCTCACCGACCGCATCGGCCGCTACCGCGTGTTCATGGCCGACATGCTGTTCTTCGTCGTGGCCGCGATCGCGGCCGGGCTCGCGCCCAACGCCTGGGTGCTCGGCGGCGCGCGCTTACTCATGGGTTTCGGCGTGGGGCTCGATCTGCCCGTGGCGATGGCGTTTCTCGCGGAATTCTCGCGTGTGGCGGGCAAGGGCAACAAGGCGGCCAGCGTGGCGGCATGGTGCCCCGCGTGGTACGCGGCCACGAGCACCTGCTATCTGCTGATACTGGGCCTCTACGCGATCCTGCCCGAGCATCAGCTCGGCTGGCTCTGGCGCATCACGCTGGCGTTCGGCGCGGTGCCGGCGCTCGTCATCATCGCCGTGCGCAGCCGCTATATCAGCGAGTCGCCCGTGTGGGCCGCGAATCAGGGCGATCTGGAAGGCGCGGCGCGCATCCTCCAGCGCTCGTATGGCGTGGATGCCGTGGTCGAGCGCGGCGAGGCGCCCACGCGAGCGCCGCGTGCCGCATCGTGGCGCAACTACGGCGTGCTGTTCAACGCCACGTATCGCCGCCGCACGATACTCGCCGCGACGATCGGCGTGGCATCGTCGTTCGGCTATAACGCGATCATCTTCGGCCTGCCCGTGATCATCGCGAGCTTTCTCCAGCAGGGCCCGCTCACCACGATCGTCGCTTCGCTCACGCTGAACCTGCTGTTCGCATTCGTCGGCGGGTTGATCGGCGTGCGCACTGCGCCCACCGTTGGCGCGTGGAAGATGACCGCGCTCGGCCACGCGCTGCAAGTCGTCTCGCTCATCGGTCTCGCGCTGATCGGGCATCCGGGCAACGGCGTGTTCGTCGCGCTCGCCATCGTGCTGCTGGGCGGCTATCTGTTCGGGCAGGGTTTTGGACCCGGTTCGCACTGCATGACGTTTGCGTCGCTCAGCTATCCGGCTTCGCTGCGCGGCATCGGCGTGGGCTTGAACCAGACGCTCGTGCGCTCGGCGTCCACGGTGTCGCTCTTCCTGTTTCCCGTGCTCGCGGCGGCGCTCGGCACGAAGGTCTTCTGGGTGATCGCATTCGCGCCGCTCACTTCGCTCCTCGTGCTGTTCGCGATCCGCTGGGAGCCGTCGGGCTACGACATCGATGGCGAAGATTACGTGGACGAGCCCGTCGCCGCAGTTCAACGCAGCGCGGTATAGCCCTGCTGCGCGGCGGCGTTGGCCATGTCCTCGATCTCGCCGTAGGCGTCGGCGGTGAGCCTGGCGAATCCGCGCAGCCGTAGCGCGCGAGCGCGCTCGGGGGCGGTCGCGTGAGCGGCGTCTAATGCATCGCGCAACGCTTCGGCCTGATCCTCGCCGAGCGAGCGCGAAGCGATGAGCGGAAGGCCCGGCGCGGACGCCGTCATGCCGATGGTGTGCACGCCTTCAAACCGCTCCGGGTGCGCGTCGCGCAGCAACGCGAGCGTCACGCAGTCGATGGCGCCAATGTCGGCCGTACTGCTCGCAAGCGCATGCAGCGTAGCGGCATGCGAGCCTGTCCATTGCACCGATGAAAAGAACCGGCCATCGCGCGCATGCGGCGCGACGGCATGGCGTAGCGCATTCATGCCGCTATGCGAATCCGCGCTGTTGCAGGCGGCGCGCAGGCCGCGGCATGCGGGCAGGGTCGTCGCGCCGCGCTGCCACGCCTTTGCCGAAACGACGAGCGCGCTGCGGTAGCGCGGGCCTTCGCAGCCCGGCGCGTCGAATAGCGGGGTCGCAATCAGGCGGACCGCGCCGGCGAGACCCAGCATCCGGTACGGAAAACCGCAGGTCTGCGAGAGCAGCAGATCGTTGCGGCGCCAGTGCTGCAGCAGTTCGCCTTCGGGTGCGTCCACGATCGTGACTTCGCCTGGGCCCACTGCGCGTGCGAACGCCTCCACACAGTCGCTCAACAGCGAATGCCACGACACGGCGTGTCGCGGGCTCACGTTATACATCGGCAGGGAGGCGATCCAGAGGCTCATGGGCGCATTCTACGCCGCGGGTCGCGGCGCGCTTCAAGGGGCACTTCAAGTGACTTGAAGCGCGGTGAAATAAGCAAATGGCGATTCGTTGGTTGGGGATGCGCCTCGAACCCGTTATGGTGGATGCCTGAGTTGCTTCGCTCTCCGTATGGAGTGGCACCATCCTTCATGACGGGACAGGCGTTCATGGCCGAATACTTCGACGCAGATCATGCACGGGAAATCGCCGCGCTCGGCAAAGGCTTCGCGGCACGCACGGAATGGCCCACGTGGCTGCTGATCGTCGTGATCTACGGCGGATGGTTTGGCGTGCTGCTGCTCGTGCGCACCGGCGCTCTCACGCTCGCCGCCGCTACGCCATGGCTCGTCGTGCTGTGCGCATGGCACACGTCGCTGCAGCATGAATTGCTGCACGGTCATCCCACGCGGTTCGCATGGCTGAACATGGCGCTGGGCTGGCCGCCGCTCGCGGTGTGGTTTCCCTTCGCGGTGTACCGCGAGAGCCACATGGCGCATCATCGCGACGAAGCCTTGACCGTGCCCGGCATCGACCCCGAAACGAACTATGTCCTTCATGCGCAATGGGCTCGCTTGCCGCGCTGGCGACGCGTGCTGTGGCGCGCGCGCAAGAGCTTCGTGGGGCGCGTGGTGATCGGGCCGCCCATGAGCGTAGCCGCGACGCTGGCTGGCGCGGCGCGGGCATTGCGAAGCGGCGACCGGCGCCAGGTGCCCACGTGGCTCGCGCATGGTGCAGCCGTCGTGTTGCTGCTCGCCTGGGTGCAGCGCTACGCGGGCGTGCCGTGGTGGTACTACCTCGTTGCCGTCACGTGGCCCGCGCTCGGGCTCGCGATGGTCCGCTCGCTCTACGAGCATCGCGCGGCTTCGCATCCCAAGGCGCGCATTGCCATCAACGAGGCTGGGCTCGTCATGCGCCTTCTCTATCTGAACAACAACTACCACCTCGTGCATCACGATCTACCGCGCCTGCCGTGGTTTCAGCTGCCGCGCGCCTATCGCATGCGGCGCGACGACTACCGGCACAAGTGCGGCGGCTTCGTGATTGACGGCTACACTGCGCTGCTCAGGCGCTATGCGTGGCGAGCCACGGACGCGCCCGCGCATCCGTTCGGCGACAACGCCGTGCAATGACGCTCACTACCGGAACCGTTTGAAAAAGCGGCGAATATCCGCGGCCAGAAGGTCGGGCTCTTCCATGGCCGCGAAATGGCCGCCGCGCGGCATGTCCGTCCATTGCCCGACGTCGAACACGCGTTCGAGCCATGACCTGGGCGGGTGGTTGATCTCCCTGGGAAAGCGCGCGAAAGCGACCGGCGGCAGCACGCGCTGCCCGGCAGCAAAGCGAAACGGCTGCAGCCGGTTTTCCCAGTACATCTGCATGGACGTGCCGATGCTGCCGGTGAACCAGTAAATAGAAAGGTTCGTAAGCAAGGCGTCTTTGGAGAAGCGGCGTTCGATCACGCCGTCACAGTCGCTCCATGCGCGAAACTTCTCGCCGATCCACGCAGCCAGTCCCGCGGGCGAATCGTTGAGCGCCGCAGCCGCCGTCTGCGGCCTGGTACTGTGCATATGCGCGTATCCGCCCTCGAGCGCTGCCCAGTCGGCCTTTTCGCGCAGATAGTCCTGTTCGGCCGGGGTGAGCGGGGCCTGAGCAGCATCGACTGTGGGTTCATACGAGCTGGGCAGGAAGTTCAGGTGGATGCCCTCCACCGCCTGGCTGTGCCGCGCGGCGAGCGCGATGGACACACCCGCGCCGAGGTCGCCGCCTTGCGCGCCGAAGCGCGCGTAGCCAAGACCGCGCATGAGCGCGGCCCACAGGTCTGCGATCTGGAACGCGGAGGTGCCGGGCGCCGCTGGCGC
>DATBXG010000635.1:0-6009 GCA_036514415.1 Paraburkholderia sp. | reverse complement strand
CGCGGTCGAGCCATTCCTTGAGCACGACGGGCGCCACCGACGGCGCGCGGCCTTCTTCAGGGCGGATCGCGGGCTTCTTCATCGTGATGATCTCGCGCTTCAGGCGCACGAGCATGCGGTTGAAGGGCCGCGTTTCGGAGAAGCTTTCCTTGAACCGCAGCGTCGCGAACTTGCCCTCGAAGAGCGGATCGTGATTGATGTAGTCCATGAAGGCGCGCACGTTCGGCTCGTCGCCGGCGACGAACAGGTTGATGCCTTCCGGTGCGAGCAGGATCGTGCCCCGCAAATCGAGCGACTTGCAGCGTTCGAGCACGAGCGGACGCCACTCGGCGGTTTTCTCGAGCGTGGCGAACTGGTAAGCGGATAGATTGAGGATACGCATGGTGCAACTGAAAAGGTGCGCGATGTAAAGACGATGCGCGCATGAAAACCGGAGCCGGACGTGCGGACTGCGGGTTCCTCGAAACGGGAATTGGGGCAGGGCGCGCGGCGGGCGCAATCCGCTATTATCCCTCAATCGCGCCCCGCGCCGTCTGCGGCGTAGTCGACGCGCCGTGCGGCGGAAGTGCGCTCGCCCAAGGCCTTGTCCACATGGCCAACGTCACAAGCGCATGCGAGCGGGCGCCGAAAACGCGTGACCCTGAAGGTACAATGACGGCCATGTCAGATCCCCGCTTCGTCCATCTCCGCGTCCACTCCGAATTCTCGATTGCCGACGGCATCGTGCGTCTCGACGACCTCGTCAAGGCGGCGGCGAGAGACGGCCAGGGCGCGCTCGCGCTCACCGACCTCGGCAACGCATTCGGCCTCGTCCGTTTCTACACGGAAGCCCGTGGCAAAGGGGTCAAACCCATCGCCGGCTGCGACGTCTGGATCACGAATCCCGACGACCGCGACAAACCGTCGCGGCTGTTGCTGCTGGTGAAGGACAAGCGCGGCTACCTGAATCTATGCGAGCTGCTTTCGAAGGCGTGGCTCACGAACCAGTATCGCGGCCGCGCCGAAGTCGACGTGGCGTGGCTCGAAGCGGGGCTGGCCGAAGGACTGCTCGCCATCTCGGGCGCACAGCAGGGCGACGTGGGCCTCGCGCTCGCGGCGGGCAACGTCGAAAGCGCAAAGCGTCATGCGCAGCGCTGGGCGAAGCTGTTCCAGAACGGCTACTACATCGAACTGCAGCGCTGCGGCCAGCCCGGCGGCGAGCAATACGTCGAGCAGGCGGTGGCGCTAGCGGCGGCGCTCAAGCTGCCGGTGGTCGCCACGCATCCCATGCAGTTCATGACCGACGAGGAATACACCGCGCACGAAGCGCGCGTGTGTATCTCGGAAGGCGACATCCTCGCAAATCCGCGCCGCCAGAAGCGCTTCACGACCGATCAGCGTTTTCGCACGCAGCAGGAAATGGCCGCGCTCTTCGCGGACATTCCCTCGGCGATCGCGAACACCATCGAAATCGCCAGGCGCTGCAATCTCACGCTCGAACTCGGCAAGCCGAAACTGCCGCTCTTTCCGACGCCCGATGGCATGTCGCTCGACGACTACCTCGTGCAGCTCTCGAAGGAAGGCCTCGAAAAGCGCCTCGTGCAGCTCTACCCGAACGAGGCTGAGCGCGAGAGCGAACGCGCGCGCTACAACGAGCGTCTCGATTTCGAGTGCGGGACCATCATCAAGATGGGCTTCCCGGGCTACTTCCTGATCGTTGCGGACTTCATCAACTGGGCCAAGAACAATGGCGTGCCGGTCGGGCCGGGCCGGGGCTCGGGTGCGGGCTCGCTCGTTGCGTACGCGCTCGGCATTACCGATCTGGATCCGCTGCGCTACAACCTGCTGTTCGAGCGCTTCCTGAATCCGGAACGCGTCTCGATGCCTGACTTCGACATCGACTTCTGCCAGCACGGGCGCGACCGCGTCATTCAGTACGTGAAGGAAAAGTACGGCGCCGATGCGGTCTCGCAGATCGCCACGTTCGGCACGATGGCGGCGAAAGCGGCCGTGCGCGACATCGGCCGCGTGCTCGACCTCGGCTATAACTTCACGGACGGCGTAGCGAAGCTCATTCCGTTCAAGCCGGGCAAGCACGTCACCATCGCCGACGCGATGAAGGAAGAGCCGCTGCTGCAGGAGCGCTACGACAACGAAGACGAAGTGCACCAGCTGCTCGATCTCGCGCAGCTGGTGGAAGGTCTCACGCGTAACGTGGGCATGCACGCGGGCGGCGTGCTGATCGCGCCCGGCAAGCTCACCGACTTCTGCCCGCTCTACACGCAGGGCGACGAAAGCGGCGTCGTGAGCCAGTACGACAAGGACGACGTGGAAGCCGTCGGCCTCGTGAAGTTCGACTTTCTGGGCCTCACCACGCTCACGATCCTCGACTGGGCCGAGCGCTATATCCGCATGCTCGATCCGTCGAAGCAAGACTGGTCGCTCGCCCAGGTGCCGCTCGACGACGCGCCGTCGTTCCAGATCCTCAAGAAGGCCAATACGGTCGCCGTGTTCCAGCTGGAAAGCCGCGGCATGCAGGGCATGTTGAAGGACGCGCAGCCCGACCGCTTCGAGGACATCATCGCGCTCGTGGCGTTGTACCGTCCGGGCCCGATGGACCTGATCCCGAGCTTCTGTGCGCGTAAGCACGGCCGCGAAGTGGTGGAGTATCCCGATCCTCGCGTCGAACCTGTTCTGAAAGAGACCTACGGCATCATGGTCTACCAGGAACAGGTGATGCAAATGGCGCAGATCATCGGCGGCTACTCGCTCGGCGGCGCCGACTTGCTGCGTCGCGCGATGGGCAAGAAGAAGCCCGAGGAGATGGCCAAGCACCGCGAGATCTTCGCGGAAGGCGCGGCGAAGAACGGCCTCACGCGCGAGAAGGCGGACGAAACCTTCGACTTGATGGAGAAGTTCGCGGGCTACGGCTTCAACAAGTCGCACGCGGCCGCCTACGCGCTCCTCGCCTATCACACGGCGTGGCTGAAGGCGCACCATCCGGCCGAATTCATGGCGGCGAACATGTCGCTCGCCATGGACGACACCGACAAGGTGAAGATCCTCTTCGAGGACTGTCTCGCGAACAAGATGACGGTGCTGCCGCCGGACGTCAACGCGTCGGCGTATCGCTTCGAGCCGGTGGCCGATGCCAACGTCGCCGAGGGCAAGCGCTCGCGCACGATCCGTTACGGTCTGGGCGCGATCAAGGGGAGTGGCCAGAACGCCATCGAAGAAATCCTGCGCGCGCGCGAAGAGGGAGGTCTGTTCAAGGACCTGTTCGACTTCTGCGAGCGCATCGACCGGCGCCTGGTCAACCGCCGCACGATCGAAGCGATGATCCGCGCGGGCGCGTTCGACACGATCCACGCGAACCGCGCGCAGTTGCTCGCCTCCGTGCCGATGGCGATGGAAGCCGCCGACCAGGCGAGCGCCAACGCCATGCAGGCCGGTCTGTTCGACATGGGCGACGCGCCGCTCGCTGCGCACGAACTGGTCGACGAACCCGCGTGGGGCGAGAAGCGCAAGCTCCAGGA
The DNA here is from genome assembly GCA_036514415.1 of Paraburkholderia sp. Taxonomy (GTDB): domain Bacteria; phylum Pseudomonadota; class Gammaproteobacteria; order Burkholderiales; family Burkholderiaceae; genus Paraburkholderia. The sequence goes on along the minus strand of DATBXG010000635.1, from coordinate 2,494 downwards.
AGAGAAGGGCGCACTCGGCTTTTATCTCTCGGGCCACCTCTTCGACGCCTACAAGGACGAAGTGCGCCGCTTCGTGCGCCAGAAGATCGGCGAATTGAAAGAGGGGCGCGACAAGCTGATCGCGGGCGTGATCGCTTCGTTGCGCACGCAAATGACCCAGCGCGGCAAGATGCTGATCGCGCTGCTCGACGACGGCACCGGCCAGTGCGAAGTGACGGTGTTCAACGAGCAGTTCGAGGCGCACAAGGCGCTCTTCAAGGAAGACGAGTTGCTCGTCGTGCAGGGCGGGGCGCGCAATGACGCGTTCACGGGCGGCATTCGCTTCACCGTCGATACCGTGATGGATCTGGAGCGCGCGCGCAGCCGCTACGCGCAAGCCGTGAAGCTGCAGATGAACGGCGATGCCAATGCAGGCGCGTTGCGCACCGTGCTCGAAGCGTATCGCGCCAGGCCGGACGACTCGTTGCCCGCGCCGGCCGCGGAAACGCGCGGCCGCGGCGGCTTCGGGCGCGATCGCGGCGAGCGCTCGCAAGCGGTGATACCCAACGGTCTCGCGGTGCAGATCGCCTACCGCAACGAACGGGCGGAAGGCGAGGTGCGTCTGGGCGACGCCTGGCGGGTCAAACCCACGGACGACCTGCTCGCGGCGCTGCGCGGCGAGTTCGCCGGCAGTTCGATCGAGATCGTCTACTAAGCAAGGGGAGAGGGCGGCAAGTGGCGGTGCTATGCGCTTGCCGACTTGCCGTTCGTTCGGCGCAATGCGCTCAACTGGCGAGTTCGGCCAGACCGCGCTCGGCACGCACGGTGCCATCCGCGATGCGTGCCTTGGCACGTTCGTAGTTCGGGCTTGCGTGCGTGCGCGGTTGCTCGCGGTGCCACAGATGGAAGATCTCGGTGGCGTAGGCGCCGAGCTTGCGGTACACACCGTAATTGGCGAGCCGGATCACGAGATCGGCATCCTCGTGCCCCCAGCCGACGAAGCTGGCATCGAAACCGTTCACGCCTTCGAGATCGCTGCGCCATGCGCTCATGTTGCAGCTCTTGATGCCGCGCCATTTGAACTGCTCGATGTTGCGCCAGCGGAGGTCCGGAAGTTTGATGAAGAGCGGCGCGATCTTGTTGACGTGGCTGCCCATGCGCTGCTGTGCCCAGAAGCTGATGCCTTCGTCTGGCAGCGAGAGCTTCTGGCCGATGACCTGTTGCGTCAGCGTTTCGTCGAGCAGAATCCGGCTGCCGGTGACGACGGCGCGCTCGCTGGCGAGTTGCCTGTGTCGCTGCACGAAATCGTGCTGCGGAACGCAGTCGCCATCCAGAAAGATCAGGTAGTCGCCACGGGCTCTCACGATCCCCTTGTTGCGAATCTCGGCGGCCCGGAACCCGTCGTCCTCGTGCCATACGTGTTCGATGGGCACCGGGCTCCTGTGTGCGCAGTGCGCGACGAGCTGGCGCGTCGAGTCGGTCGAGCCGTCGTCGGCGACGATGATTTCGTAGTTCGTGTCGGTTTGCGCACAGCAACCGGCGAGCACGCGTTCGAGTGCATCGGGCCGGTTATAGGTGCTGACGATCACCGATATCAGCATGTCACGCTGTCCGTTCATTCGCCGCTGGTCCCTTCATGAGAACGCTTTGCCGTGGTCGGCTGCTGCCCCTCGAGCAGCATCAGCTTCAGGTAACGGTAGTAGGTGCCTTCGGCGTTGGAGATCGCGAGCACGAGGCCCATCTTGCCGTCAAGGAAGCCGCGCTGGATGATCCAGGTGCGCACGAAGGTCCAGAATCCGTGCAGCAGTGCTTTACCGAGACCGCCGCGCTTGCCGCGCGCCGCGCGTTGCGTTGCGCCGTAGCTCGAATAGCCGTCAATCTTGCCAAGCACTTCGGAGAAGTCGCGGAAGCTGTAGTGAATCAACGGTTCGCAGAGCGTGGCGATACGTGCAGCAGGCGCGTAGATCACGCGTTCGTGAACGAGATCGTTCGAGAAGCGGGCGGCGTCGCGACGAAAGAGCCGCGTCACATAATCGGGCGACCAGCCAGAGTGGCGTATCCACTGGCCGCAGAAGTTGGAGCGGCGGGGCAGCCGGAACAGGTCGGCGGCGTTTGCCTTTACGCTCGCCAGAATTTCATCGCGCAGCGCCGCAGGAATGCGTTCGTCGGCGTCGAGCGAGAGAATCCACGGGGCGCGAGCCATGTCGAGCGCGCGCTGCTTCTGCGGCCCGAAACCGGGCCAGTCGGTTTCGACGACCCTGGCGCCGAACTCGCGGCAAATGGCCTGGGTGCCGTCCGTGCTGCCCGAGTCGAGCACGACGATTTCGTCGACCCAGCCGTGCACGGAAGCAAGGCAGTCGCGAATATCGTGTGCTTCGTTTTTGACGATGACGATGACACTGATCGCATCGGGTTTGGCGCTGTCGTTCATCGGCGCTGGCTCGCGATGGCCCGAAGAAAGTGAAGAAAGTGGCAAGGCCGGATATGGCTGGCTCGGCATCGGAGCAGGCCTGGT
>DATBXG010000634.1:0-6998 GCA_036514415.1 Paraburkholderia sp. | reverse complement strand
CTCGATCTTGTCCGCGATCGCCTCGCGTAGCGCCCCCACGCCCGCCATTGGCGGGTACTGGTTGTGGCCCTCGCGCATGGCCTGCGCAACGGCGTCAACGATGCGCGCGTCGCAATCGAAGTCCGGAAAGCCCTGGCCCAGGTTCACCGCGCCCTTTTCGGCGGCGAGCGCGCTCATCACGGTGAAGATCGTCGTGCCGACGTTAGGCAGACGCGACGGAAAAGAGGGCGTGAGCAGGGTTTCCTGCGAATTCTGCGTGGGATGCGGTGCGTTCATGTCGCGGGCGGGAGTGTGACGTTGGGCAGGGAAGGCCGGGTTTGAAAGCCCGGTTCAAAAGCCCGATTGTAGGCAAATCGGCGCGGCTGCGGTGTTCAGGCCGGGCGCGTGCGCCTTATTCCCCTGCCTGGCAGGCCTGGGCCGCCTCGGCGGCGCCTTGCACACATTCGGCGACGAAGGCATCAGGCGTGGCGATACGAAAGCCGAAATCGCGCGCCACGCGCCGTGCGAGCTTGAGCACCGCGCGATCCTTCGAGACGAGCCATCGCGCGCCGCTTGCGCGCGCGAGTTCGAGGAACTTCTGGTCGTCGCGGTCGCGGCATTGGGGCAGGGGGCGCGCGTCGGCGGGAAGTTCGGGCAGCTCGACCTGTTCCACGAGTCCGGCTAGCGCAGCGAGCGCGTCTGCCTTCGCGACGCCGCGCCCGGCGAACTGCGGATAGTCGAGCACGTGCGCCAGCTCGGCCTGACAGCGCGCGTCGATCAGCGCGCGGATCGCGCCGCGCTCGAGCGCCGCGCGAATGGGGCGCGTGTGCGGGTCGTCGAATACGAGAATATCGAGCCAGACGTTTGAATCGAGCACCACGGGCAGCGCGGGCGCGGCGGCGGATGAGGGGGGGATTGCGGTCGGGGGCGTGAGGCCGGTCATTCGTGAATTCGCTACAATCGGGCTTTCGCGTTTGAACATTACAAGCCTCTATGATAATCGTTCTGTCGCCGGCCAAATCGCTCGACTATGACACGCCGGCGCACATCGAAGCCCACACCATCCCCGATTTCGTCGACGACGCAGCCGAGCTCATCGACGGCCTGCGCCGCCTCTCGCCGCAGCAGATCGGCTCGCTCATGAGCATTTCCGATCCGCTCGCGCGCCTGAATTTCCAGCGCTATGCCGACTGGTCGAAGCAGTTCAGCCAGGCCAACGCGAAGCAGGCCGTGCTCGCGTTCAACGGCGACGTCTACGAAGGCTTCGATGCGAAATCGCTCTCGTCCGCGGATCTCGACTATGCGCAGCAGCATGTGCGCGTGCTCTCGGGGCTCTATGGCCTGCTGCGTCCGCTCGACCTGCTTCAGCCTTATCGCCTGGAAATGGGCACGCGTTTCGAAAACGCGCGCGGCAAGGATCTCTACGCGTTTTGGGGCGAGCGCATCACGCACGCGATCAACGCGCAGATCGAGCGCAATCATGCCGACCGGGACAAGGCGGCGAAGGGCGCGTGCGTGCTGGTGAACTGCGCGTCGAACGAGTACTTCAAGGCGGTCAAGCCGAAGAAGCTCGCGGCGCCCGTCATCACGCCCGTGTTCGAGGACTGGAAGGGCGGCCGCTACAAGATCATCAGCTTCCACGCGAAGCGGGCGCGCGGCTTGATGGCGCGTTATGCCGTCGAGAACCGCATTGCCGAGCCCGAAGCGCTCAAGGCATTCGACGTGGAAGGCTATGCGTTCGATGCGGACGCATCGAACGATTCGACTTACGTATTCCGTCGGCGCATCGCCGACTAATTGGCCAGAGGCCAGGCAAGCGGGAAGGAAACCAACATGACGATTGTCATCACCAGCCAGTTCGATGCGGGCGCGATCGAAGTTCTGTCGTGCGAGCGCGCCGACGACATCCGTCTGCGCGTGCGCGCGGACAATCAATCGGAATTCGCGCAATGGTTCTACTTCCGCGTCGCGGGCGTGCGCGGCGAGCGTTGCGTGATGACGTTCGAGAACGCATCGGCCTGCGCATTTCCCGAGGGCTGGCGCGATTACCAGGCTGCGGCGAGCTATGACCGCGTGAACTGGTTCCGCGTGCCGACCGCCTACGACGGCAAGCAGCTCGTCATCGACCACACGCCCGACTTCGACAGCATCTACTACGCGTACTTCGAGCCGTATAGCGAAGAGCGTCATTCGGAATTCCTCGGCGCACTGCAGCAGCTGCCGCATGCGACGCTCACGGAACTCGGCCAGAGCGTGGAAGGCCGGCCGCTGTCGCTGCTCTCGCTCGGCATGCCGGGCGATACGGCGCCCGACGGCAAGCCCAGGAAGACGGTATGGATCATCGCGCGCCAGCATCCGGGCGAGAGCATGGCCGAGTGGTTCGTCGAAGGACTCGTCAAGCGGCTTGCTGGCTGGGGCGACTGGGCGGGCGATCCGGTCGCGCGCAAGCTGTTCGATCGCGCCGTGTTCCATATCGTGCCGAACATGAATCCGGACGGCAGCGTGCACGGCAATCTGCGCACCAACGCCGCGGGCGCGAACCTGAACCGCGAGTGGACTCAGCCGGACGCGCAGCGCAGCCCCGAAGTCCTGGCCGTGCGCGACGCGATCGAAGCCACGGGTGTCGACCTCTTCTTCGACATCCACGGCGACGAGACGCTGCCTTATGTGTTCGTGGCGGGCTCGGAAATGCTGCCGGGCTTTACCGATCAGCAACGCGTTGAGCAGAAGGCGTTCATCGACGCGTTCAAGGTGGCGAGCCCCGACTTCCAGGACCAGCATGGCTACGAGGCGAGCCGCTATCGCGAAGACGCGCTCAAGCTGGCGTCGAAGTACATCGGTCATCGCTACGGCTGCCTTTCGCTCACGCTCGAGATGCCGTTCAAGGACAACGCCAACCTGCCCGACGAACGGGTAGGCTGGAACGGCGAGCGCAGCGCTGCACTTGGCGCTGCCATGCTGCAGGCGATCCTGCATCACGTCGAGACGTTCGCGTGACGCGGGCCTAAGCCACACGTGCACGAAGAAAGGGGGAAGCGGCCGGGCCGCTTCCCCCTTTTTGCATCGAAGACGCCGACGATTTCAGGCTACCGGCGTCTTCTTTGTCGAAGCCGTTTTCCTGGCTGTGGATTTCGTCGTCGTGGATTTGCTGGCCGACTTCGTGCTGCTGCCAGAAGACTTGTGGCTCGACTTGCTCGCGGGTGCGTTCTTCGAAGCCTTGCCGGTGGACTTCTTTGTCGAATGCTTGCCCTTTCCATGCGCGCTGCCGCGCTCGCTGTGCGCACGCGACGGCGGGACCGGATCGTTCCAGCTGAACGCGAGCATCTGCTGTCCGACATAACCGCAGCGGAACTTCAGATCGTAGGGCGAGTTGCCGCGTTCTTTGGGAATGCCGATGCCGTCGACGGTCACGATCGTATCGACCTTGACGCGCTGCTTGCGTTCGTCGAACGAGTCGTTCCATGGCGTCACACTGGCGTGCGCGCTGTCGAACGAGCTTGGCGGAAACTCGACGTGATCGAGCGCCGTCGAGGTGCTCGCGACGAAGTTGCCGTGCGCCGCGCAGTCGGCGACGAGCGGGTCGGCGTGCATCTGGTTGACGAACTGGTTGACGAGGTCGTTGTGTTGATCGAGTTGATCGGCCTGGGCTGCGGGTGCGGCGATGAGCATGAGGCTCGCGGCACACGCGGCCAGTTGGCCGGCTACGAACAGCAGCCGGCGGGATGCATGGTTGCAGTCCATCTGTTGCCAGAAATGAGGGGTGAGACGTCAGGCACCGTAAGATGCTGCACGGCCGGGATGAGTTCAATCCGAAAACAATTATTTACGTCTGTCGGAACGGTGGGATCGGCGCAAGCGCGGCTGCGCGTGGGGCGCCGCGCGATCGCGACGTGTCGTCGCGCCCGCCTGGGACACTGAGACAACGCTCAGGTGCGCGGCCCGCCCAGCCGATAGCGGCGCACGTCGTAGGTGGTGACCCAGGCCGGCCGATAAACGGCGATCAGCGCGGTTGCCATGCCGGTGAACCAGGCTTCGCCCGACGCAAGCAGAAATACACTGAATGCGTAACCTGCGGGCACGGTGAGCGCCGATCCGCCGTTGAGCGCGACATGGGTGCCGAGCGCCAGATACGCTGCGGCTGAAACGGCGATAGCCGGCGAGACGAAGCCTTGGCCGATGATGAACATGAAGAGATTGCGCGGCAGCCACGCGGTGCAGGCGCGCTGCAGCAGCGCAGAAATCGCGACAGGGAAGGCGCCGAATAGCAGGAAGGTGAGGGCGACGCCTTCCCAGGGTGCGTCGAATACGAGCGCCGCGAGCCCGACGACGACGCCCATGGCGACGAGCGCGAGCCCCCAGTCGAACAGCGTGACCACGAGCGTGGCGCCGAGCAGATGCAGCACGGTGCCGTCTTCGAGCCACGCGTTACTCGCCCACAGCACGGAGATCGCGACGGCGATCGCGAGCCACACGTGCTGGAGCGTTGCGTCCTGAAGACGCTTGAAGGGGTTCTTCCACAGCGCGAGCGCGAGCAACCCCACGGTGACAACCCATGCACCGATAGCGACCCAGAGCGGAAGCGGCGTAAATAGGAACCCCATGTGCTTCATATTACTCGTTGGAAGGCAAACCGTGTGCGCGAGCGGGCACCAGGGCTTCCTCGTCTGCGTTTTCGTCGGCCTTGTCGTGCTCGGCGGGCTGCGACTGCGGCGCCGCAACGGGCTCGCCATAGGGCGCGTCTGGTTCCGCGGCCATCGGCAGCGGCTCGACACTGTCGCCTGACAGCAACGGATAGCAGAATGTCAGATTCTCGCGCGTGCGCAACGGCACCGGGCCATGCTCGCCGTGCCTCGGCCTCGGTGGGCGCTCGTACTGGGCGCGCAGCACCTGCAGCTGGTTTGCCAGCAAGCCGTTGTAGATCGCGACCGCTGCCGCACGGTTGGGCGCGCCGAGCTGCTGAAAGATGCTTGTCAGATGGACTTTCACTGTCCCCTCGCTAATCCCGAGCGCTCTCGCGATCATCTTGTTCGTATTGCCCATATGTACGCAGCGCAGGATCTGCTCCTGGCGTGGCGACAGGTGGACCTTCGGGCGCAGATTGCGGGCTTGCGCAGCGGTCTTGGCGTTGCGCCGGGGCGGCAGGTGTCATGGTGTACGTCAGTCGGCAGATGATCGCCGCCGAGCATGATGAGCTCCAGAAATTTCACGATCAGGAGGAAGTCCGTTGTACGCCGGATGATGCCGCGGGCGCCTTCGTTAATGAGCGCGCGGACGGTCGTAGGGGTCTCGGTGCTGTCGACCAGTATGGCCACGGGGAGGTTGCGGTGCCGCGTGACGAAGTGGCGCAACTCGCCGGCGCGAATGCCGTCGTGCCAGTCGATCACGATCAGGTTGGGTGTGAAGCGTTGCATCGCGCGCTCGGCGCTCCGCCAGTCCGGCGCGTCATTGAAACGTGCGCGACGGTCGATTTGTCTTAACAGCGCCTTGAGCCCTTCTCGCCTTTCGGCGTCCGGATTGAGTACAGCGAACCGCATGGGTATGCCCTCCTCTCGTTGACGGCCTCTCGAAATGTTGTGCAACGCGCACCGCTTCTATGCGGCGGTGAACCAGACCAACAGCACCATGATGACAAAAAGGTTGCGCGCTGGCGGCCTGTCCGAAAGGCATAAGACGTAGGGCAAAAAAAAGTCCCGCACAGAGGCGGGACCGCGTAGGAATTTGGGCGTTGTCTTAGTGGAAGTGTGGCTGTACGGGCTCAGCATCTTCTGGCATCTCGGCGTGGACGATCTCGCCGAGTGGATCTGCGTAGAGCGGCACACCGCAGTCATCGCAATATTCCGGCTCGAAGCGACCGGCGTGACGACGGATGTCAGTGATACCCGATTCCTTCAGCAGCGCAACGATCTCGTCGAGCGGACCGTTGCTGACGTTTTCCTCGGTCGGCTCTTCGTCGATGTCGGCGTCGCCGTTTTCGCGTCCGTAGAGCGGCCAGACCACGCCGTACAACACGTCATTGCTGCCGCGCTTCGTGAAGCCGATACGGTACTCATCGATACGACGCTCACCGAAGCCTGCGACCACGGCGCGCAGGTCTTGCGCGGCTGCGCCGATCGTGTCGAGCAGGTAGCGCACGGCGGTGCGGATCGTGTGTGGGCGCACGCGCTCATCTGCGTCGCGGCAGGCGGAGTAGTAGGCGTCCGGCAGCAGGCACTCGAACTCGCAGCCCGGCATGACGACCGCGAGGTTGGCGCCGCCCTGGGTGGCCCACTGCTCGAGGCACTGGCCGCGCTCGATGCGCGAGCCGTGCTCCTCTTCCTGCCAGCGGAAGAGCGGGGCGCCGACAGGCGCGGCGACGACGGCCAGCAGGAAGCGCGGATCGGCGAGGATAGGCGACGTTTCCGGCAGTTCGCCAGAGCTGATCTTTGCCGGTGTGCCGCTCAGCGCCGCCTGCGAAAGCTGTTGTGCAAGGCGCCAGGTTTCGACATGGTGGCGCGGCAGCTGGTCGATGCTGTAGAGATAAGGGGCCATCGCCACGCGCGTACCGTTCGCGAGCACATGCGCCTGGAGGTGCGTGCGCAGCGCGTCGGACGCTTCGGCCTTCAGCGGGCCTGAAGGGATGACGTAGCGCGTCCAGGCCAGCACCGGCGCGGCGACGAGCAGCGCCTCATATTGCGCGCCTTCGTGCTCGACGACGAACGATTCACTGTGCGTCTCGGCCATATCGGCGAGCGCGCCGTAGGCGTCCGGATGATTCTGCTGAAGATGATCGAGCGCGGCGTCGAGCGTAGTCTGGTTGCCGTTGCGCACGACCTTCGCGAGCAGCGTGTCGAGCTTGGCCTCCCAGAAGCGGTCTTCGGTGCGGCTGCCCGAGGCGAACAGGGCGAGCGAGAGGCCGACGAGCTTGTCGGCGTCAGGAGGAAGGCGTTTGGCGATTCGCGAGCGCATAAATCTGTGAGTTGGGGTGCAGAGAACCCCATATTCTAGTCGGTTCCGTGCGCGCCATCGGATTGGGCAGCAGG
>DATBXG010000633.1:0-9021 GCA_036514415.1 Paraburkholderia sp. | reverse complement strand
CGCACGGCGACGGCATCGTGCCGGAAGGCGATCTGCCGGGGATCGCCAACGAAACTCGCCTCGCGCGGCCGGACAGCGACGCACACGGAAGCCGCACCACCGCATGAATGGACTCGCGCGCCGACCGCAGGCTGGAACCTGAGAGTCGGTACGCCCCAGGAAGTCAAATGGGCGGAACAGCGCACGCCGTTCCGCCCATTACGTTTGTGCGGCATAGTGTGCAAGCCGCGGACCCGCTTCGAGCCCTAGCGCGAATCCTTGTGCTGCCACTTACGCCCCTCGACCGAGCCTTCCTTGCGGCTCTTGTCGACGCGGCGCTGGCGCGCCATCTTCGGGTCGACAATCAACGGGCGATAGATTTCCACGCGGTCGTGGTCGGCGAGCACGGTGTCGAGCGGCTTGAGCTTGCCGAACACGCCCACCTTCAGCTTCGTCAGATCGATTTCGGGATGGCGCGCAAGAATGCCGCTCGCGTCGATGGCCTGCTGGATAGTCGCCCCCGGCGCCAGCTCGATGCTGATGAGCGTTTGCGCATCTGGCAGCGCATAGCAGACGTCGATGGAGAGATTCGCGCTCATGGCTTGCCGTAGCGCACATCGGCGCGCTTCACGAAGGAGTCGACGAAGGTGTTCGCGATGTGATGGAACACCGGCCCGATGAGCTTCTCGAGAATGATGTTCGAAAACTCGTAATGCAGCGCGAACTCGATCTTGCAGGCATCGGCGCGCAGCGGCGTGAAGCGCCAGTAGCCCGTGAACTTGCGGAACGGGCCGTCGGCGAACTCCATGTCGATGCGTTCGGGCCGCTTTTGCGAGTTGCGCGTGGCGAAGTGCTGCTTGATGCCCTTGAAGTTGATGTCGATCTTCGCCTCCATGCCGCTTTCGTCCTGTCGACGGATCTCGACGCCGCCGCACCACGGCAGGAAGTTGGGGTAATCGGCGACGTCGGTGACGAGGTCGAACATCTGCTCCGCCGAATGGCGAATCAACACGGTTTTCTGGACATCCGCCATAAATTGCGCAATGCGTGGCAAGGTTGAAAGCGCCGCGGGCTTTCGGGAGCCTGCTTTGCTAAAATCGTAATTTTAAACGAGTTGGGCGGTTCCCATTTTCCTATGAGCATCATCGACAACAGAAAAGCGTTCTTCGATTACTTCATCGAAGAGCGCCACGAGGCTGGGCTCGTGCTCGAAGGATGGGAAGTCAAGGCGATGCGCGCCGGGCGGGCCAACATCAAGGAAAGCTACGTCATGATCAAGGACGGCGAGCTTTACCTGATCGGCACGCACATCAGCCCGCTGCCCGAGGCCTCGACGCACATCCAGCCCGACCCCACGCGCATCCGCAAGCTGCTCCTGAAGCGCGAAGAAATCGACAAGCTGATCGGCAAGGTCGAGCAGCGCGGCTTCACGCTCGTGCCGCTGAATTTCCACTACAAGGGCGGACGCGTGAAGTGCGAGATCGGACTCGCCAAGGGCAAGAAGTTGCACGACAAGCGCGAAACCGAAAAGAAGCGCGATTGGGAGCGCGAGAAGGCGCGCCTGATGCGCTCGCCGACCTGATCTTCCAGACTCGTTCTGATGGCAAACGGGCCGCTCATGCGGCCCGTTTTCGTTTCACCCCTCTCGCGGCGCCCGACGGCTACGACGCTTACGCGCCCTTCGCCGCCCCCGCCCCGCTGATCTGCCCCTCGCGCAAGCCTGCGCGGTTCACGATCGTCAGCGCCGAAGCAATCATCGAGCTGAGGTCGCCCATGTTCCCCGGCACGATCAGCGTGTTGCCCTGCTTCGCGAGATTGGCGAACGCATTCACGTACTGCTCGGCCACCTTCAGGTTGACCGCATCCATGCCGCCATGCTCCTGGATCGACGCGCCGATCTTCTGGATGGCCTGCGCATTCGCCTCGGCCACCGCGAGAATGGCCGCCGCCTGGCCCTGCGCCTGGTTGATGGCCGCCTGCCTCTCGCCTTCCGACTTCTGGATCGCCGCCTCACGCGCGCCCGACGCCAGGTTGATCTGCTCCTGCTTGCGGCCTTCGGAGGCCGCGATCAGCGCACGCTTTTCCCGCTCGGCGGTGATCTGCGCCTGCATGGCGTGAAGAATTTCCTTCGGCGGCGTGAGGTCCTTGATTTCGTAGCGCAGCACCTTCACGCCCCAGTTCGACGCGGCCTCATCGAGCGCCGAGACGACACTGTGATTGATGAAGTCGCGCTCCTCGAAGGTCTTGTCGAGTTCGAGCTTGCCGATCACCGAGCGCAGCGTGGTTTGCGAGAGCTGCGTGATTGCAAATACGAAGTTGCTCGACCCGTACGACGCCTTCATCGGATCGGTGACCTGGAAATACAGCACGCCGTCCACCTGAAGCTGCGTGTTGTCGCGCGTGATGCAGACCTGGCTCGGCACGTCGAGCGGGATCTCCTTGAGCACGTGCTTGTAGGCCACGCGGTCCACGAACGGCAACACGATCGTAAGCCCCGGCGTGAGCGTGGCGTGGTAGCGCCCGAGCCGTTCGAGCACCCAGGCATGCTGCTGCGGCACGATCTTGATGGTCTGCGCGATCAGCACGACGACGATCACGAGCAGAATCAGGCCGACGACTGGGACTTGCATACGGGACCTCCGTTCGCTTCAGAATGGTTTGTTTGCGTGTGCTTGACTGTGCGGCCACTCACGCGTGGTGTGTGCCATGCTGCGCGCCGGCCTCGCGCCGCTCGCGCTTCGCCGCGACCACGAGACAACTGCCGCGTACCGCCTTGATTTCATAGAGAGGGGCGTCTTCGGGCTCGCCGGGCGCGAGTTCGACGTCCCATTCGGCGCCGCGATACATCGTGCGCGCGCGACCGTTGCGCCAGGCGGCGACGGCGAGCGTCGCGCCGATGTCGAGATTCACGCCAGGATCGGTCGAGGCGTCGGTCGTGCGCCGGCGACGGACAAAGCGCGAGCGCCGCAGCGTGACCACGGCCGCGAGACCCACGACCGCTGCGACGATCAGCTGCACGTCGAGCGGCGCGCCAAGCTCATAAGTCAGCGCGCCCGCGAGAAAGCCGAGCGCGATCATCAGGAGGTAGAACGTACCCGTCATCAACTCCGCGACGATCAGCACGCCTGCGGCAATCCACCAGAACAATCCATGCGGACCCACGACGACCTCCCAAAGTAAAACACCCCGGCTAGACCGGGGTGTTATAGCACGAAGCTGACACTTTTTTCCGCAGCGTGCAAAGCCGCAGGGGAAGCTACATCAAGCTCCGTATGCACCGGGGGCTCGGGCCCCCGGCACAGCACTTACTTCGCCTTCGCCAGCGCCTGCCACGTTTCGACGACCGTATCCGGGTTCAGCGAGATCGACGCAATGCCTTCTTCCGCGAGCCACTGGGCGAAGTCCGGATGATCGGACGGGCCCTGGCCGCAGATGCCGACGTACTTGTTGAGGCGGCGGCAGGTATCGATCGCGCGCTTCAACATGAACTTCACGGCCGGATCGCGCTCGTCGAAGTCCACTGCCAGCAGTTCCATGCCCGAGTCCCGGTCGAGGCCGAGCGTGAGCTGCGTGAGGTCGTTCGAACCGATCGAGAAACCGTCGAAGTACTGCAGGAACTCTTCGGCGAGGATCGCGTTCGACGGCACTTCGCACATCATGATGAGCTTGAGGCCGTTCACGCCGCGCTTGAGGCCGTACTTCTCGAGCAGGCCCACCACGCGTTCCGCCTGCTTGAGCGTACGCACGAACGGCACCATGATCTCGACGTTCGCGAGGCCCATCTCTTCACGCACGCGCTTGAGCGCCAGGCACTCCATCTCGAACGCCTGCGCGAAGTCCTCGGCGATGTAACGCGACGCGCCGCGGAAGCCGAGCATCGGGTTTTCTTCGTCCGGCTCGTAGCGCGAACCGCCGATGAGCTTCTTGTACTCGTTCGACTTGAAGTCCGACAGACGCACGATCACGGGCTTCGGATAGAACGCCGCCGCGATCGTGGCGATGCCTTCCGTGAGCTTGTCGACGTAGAACGCGCGCGGCGATGCGTGGCCGCGTGCAACGCTTTCCACGGCCTTCTTCAGATCCGCATCGATGTTCGGGTACTCGAGGATTGCCTTCGGGTGCACACCGATGTTGTTGTTGATGATGAACTCGAGACGCGCGAGGCCAACACCTGCGTTCGGCAGTTGCGAGAAGTCGAACGCGAGCTGCGGGTTGCCGACGTTCATCATGATCTTCACGGGAATCGCCGGCAGCTCGCCACGCTGGACTTCGCTGACTTCGGTTTCCAGCAGACCGTCATAGATGCGGCCTTCGTCGCCTTCCGCGCACGACACCGTCACGAGCGCGCCGTCCTTCAGCACGTCGGTTGCGTCGCCGCAGCCCACTACGGCCGGGACGCCCAGCTCACGCGCGATGATCGCCGCGTGGCAGGTGCGGCCGCCACGGTTCGTGACGATTGCCGAAGCGCGCTTCATCACCGGCTCCCAGTTCGGGTCGGTCATGTCGGCGACCAGCACGTCGCCCGGCTGCACGCGCTCCATTTCGGACGGATCGTGAATCACCTTCACGCGGCCCGCGCCGATCTTCTGGCCGATTGCGCGGCCCGTTGCGAGCACCTGCGACTGGCCCTTGAGCTTGAAGCGCTGCTCGACCTTGCCCGCGGCCTGGCTCTTCACCGTCTCCGGACGCGCCTGGAGAATGAAGATCTTGCCGTCGAGGCCGTCCTTGCCCCACTCGATGTCCATCGGACGCTGGTAGTGCTTCTCGATGATGACGGCGTACTTGGCCAGCTCGATCACGTCTTCGTCGGTGATCGAGAAGCGGTTGCGCTGTTCGTGCGACACGTCGACCGTCTTCACGCGGCCCGGTTCGCCCGGCTGCGTGAATTCCATCTTGATGAGCTTCGAGCCGATCGAGCGGCGGATGATCGCAGCCTTGCCCTGAGCGAGCGTGGTCTTGAAAACGTAGAACTCGTCCGGATTCACCGCGCCCTGCACGACCGTCTCACCGAGGCCGTAGCTCGACGTGATGAACACCGCGTCCTTGAAGCCCGATTCGGTATCGAGCGTGAACATCACGCCCGCAGCGCCGCGGTCCGAACGGACCATGCGCTGCACGCCAGCCGACAGTGCGACTTCGGCGTGGGTGAAGCCCTTGTGGACGCGATAGGAAATGGCGCGGTCGTTGTAGAGCGACGCGAACACGTGCTTGAGGCGATCGAGCACGTCCTCGACGCCCACCACGTTCAGGTAGCTTTCCTGCTGACCGGCGAACGAAGCGTCGGGCAGGTCTTCGGCCGTTGCCGACGAACGCACGGCGAACGAGAGTTCCGACGGCGAGCTCGCCTTCAGCGTTTCGAAGCCAGTGCGAATATCGGCTTCCAGCTGCGGCTGCAGCGGCGCGTCGACGATCCATTGACGGATTTCCTTGCCCGCTTCGGCCAGCGCCTTGACGTCGTCGACGTCGAGCGTTTCCAGACGAGCGGCGATCCGTTCGGTCAGGTTGTTGTGTTTCAGGAAGTCGCGGAAAGCGAGCGCGGTCGTAGCGAAGCCCGTGGGCACACGCACGCCGGCTTCAGCCAACTGGCTGATCATTTCGCCGAGCGAGGCGTTCTTGCCGCCCACGATCTCGACATCGGTCATCCGCAACTGCTCGAAAGGCACTACATACGCCTGATCCTTTGCAACGGTGTTAGTCATACAAGCCCCTAAGTGTGAAAAAAATTCACGATTGCGCAAGTGGGCTCGAACGCGGTCCGCCCATTGGAAGCGGATTCGCGTCTTGCGCAACCTGTTGGAGAAGCAATCGCTCAGGCGCCAGGCGAATTTCCAAAGTGGAAAAGCACGGAGAAGCGCGCGATTACCAGGAGTTAGAAGGAATCGCTGCAAATTGACACCAGAATGCGCCGCGATGGGCGGCTGTTTGGCGTGGTTGCACTGCAATTGCTTATCCAACAGGTTGCCGCTATTCTACCGTGCCGACTCCCGAAATTGTGCCAGTCGGCGAGAATTGCCCCTCGGTCCCGCCGGACGGGGCTTTCCGGGCGCCCAAGCCTGTCCCCGAGCGGCCCTGCAGCTCACGTACCCAGCCTCAACCGATGCCGCCTACCGTATTCATCGTCTCCGACGGTACCGGGATCACTGCCGAAACCTTCGCGCATTCGATCCTGTCGCAGTTCGACCAGAAATTCCGCCTTGTGCGCGTGCCTTTTGTCGATTCGACCGACAAGGCCTACGCGACTGCCGAGAAAGTCAACGAAGCCGCCGTCCAGGAAGGCCGCCGCCCGATCGTCTTTACGACGCTCGTGGACAGCAACTCGAACGAGATCGTCAAGCGCGCGAACGCGCTCGTGCTGGACATGTTCCAGACCTTCGTGGAGCCGCTCGAACAGGAGCTGGAGCTCAAGTCGAGCCACGCGATGGGCCGCGGCCACCAGAACGCCGACACCGACGAATACAAGAACCGCATCGAGGCGATCAACTTCTCGCTCGCGCACGACGACGGCCAGTCCGACCGCAATCTCGCCGACGCCGATGTGATCCTCGTGGGCGTTTCGCGCAGCGGCAAGACGCCGACGAGCCTCTACCTCGCGATGCAGTACGGCGTGAAGGCGGCGAACTATCCGCTGATTCCCGACGATTTCGAGCGCAGCAAGCTGCCGAATTCGTTGCTCCCGCATCGTGCGAAGATTTTCGGGCTCTCGATCGATCCGCAGCGCCTCACCGAGATCCGCAACGAGCGGCGCCCGGGCAGCAAGTACGCCGCGCTGGAAAACTGCCGCTACGAAGTGAACGAGGCGGAAGCGATGATGCGGCGCGAAGGCATCAAGTGGCTTTCGTCGACGCACAAGTCGATCGAGGAAATCGCCACGACGATCCTGCAGGAAATCCGCATCGACAAGCCCTCGTATTGACGCGCGGAGCCTGTCGCCCAACCGCCTGAAGTGAAAAAGCCCGCGTCACACGACGCGGGCTTTTTCGCTTCGATGGTTCAGGCGAGCGTCAACGGGCGTGCCGCTGCTGCCGGCATTGCTCGAACACGCATACGGCCGCCGCTGCCGCGACGTTGAGCGACTCCATGCCGCCGGGCTGCGGAATCGTCACGCGCAGCGCCGCCGCGTCACGCCAAACCTGCGAAACGCCCGCCCCTTCGTTGCCGAACACCCACGCGAGCTGGCCAGTGAGATCGGCTTCGTCGAGCGCCTGCGCACCGTGCGAATCCGTGATCACGACCGGCACGGCGAGCATCTCGACGAGCGCATCGGGCTCGACGTTTTCGAACACCTGCAACAGGAAATGCGCGCCCATTGCCGAGCGCAGCACCTTCGACGACCACACGTAGGCCGTGCCCGGCGTGCAGAACACCTTGTCGATGCCGGCCGCCGCCGCGCTGCGCAGGATCGAGCCGACGTTGCCCGCGTCCTGCAAGCCGTCGAGCACGATGCAGGTCGAGTCGATGCGCTCGGGCAACTGCATCTCGGGCATCTCGACGAGCAGCAGCAGCCCCACCCCGTGCACGACGTTCGAGAGTTGACCGAAGAGCGCGTCGGGCAGCGTGATCACGCGGCGTTCGTCCACGCGGGCGACGATGGCCTGCGCTTCTTCATGCGCGAGCGCGCCTTCGGTCACCACGCAATATTCGGGCTGTGTGCCGCCATCGAGCCAGGCGCTCGCGAGATGGAAGCCTTCGAGCAAGGCCTGATGGCTGCGCCGCTGCTGATGCGTCGAACCGGCCAGCGCCTTCAGGCGCTTGTAGAGCGGATTGTCGCGCGAGGTAATGGCTTTCACGGGCGGGCCTGGCGTTTCAAAAGAGGATCGAGGGAAAGAAAAACAGCGCCGGCGCCACCCTGCGAAATGGCGCCGGCTCGCGTGAGCGACGCCATCTGCGGCGGCTCAGGGAAGCGGCGCGAAGGCGTCGCCTTCTGCGAGGCCAGCGGCGTTGCCGGCCATCGTCGCCGCACCCGGCAGCACGATGCCATGCAGCGCGTACGCGTCGCGCACGGGGGCGAACGAGCGCCGGTGATGCTCGCACGGACCATGCACGCGCAACGCCTCGAGGTGCTGCGGCGTGCCGTAGCCCGCATGGACGTCGAAGCCGTAACGCGGATGGCGTTGATGCAACTCGACCAACATGCGGTCGCGCGTGACCTTTGCAATGATCGACGCCGCCGAAATGCTCGGCACGAGCGCGTCGCCTCCGATCACTGCCTCGCTGTGCACCGGCATGACCGGGCAGCGATTGCCGTCGATCTTCGCGAGCGTCGGCACGATGCTCAAGCCTTCGACGGCGCGCCGCATCGCCAGCATCGTCGCGTGGAGGATGTTGAGCGTGTCGATCTCCTCGACCGTCGCCGACGCGACGCACCACGCGAGCGAGCACTCCACGATGCTTTCGTACAGCGTCTCGCGGGCCTGCGCAGTCAGCACCTTCGAATCGTTGAGCCCGCGAATCGGCCGTGCGGGATCGAGAATCACGGCGGCCGCGACCACGGGGCCGGCGAGCGGTCCGCGCCCGGCTTCATCCACGCCGCAGATCACGTCGTCGGGCGACTCGAACAGCAGCCCGGCCTGACGCGCCGCCTTGCGCCGCGCGGCGAGCTTGAGCGCCGCCTGCGACGGCGGCTTTTTCACCGCTGGCGCTGTCGTGCGCCTGGACGCGCGCTTGATCGTGCCCTCGCTCATGGCCGCCCCTTTCGGCGTTCGACGATGCTCGCGACCACGTCGGCCGCGCGCTCCGCGGTGTTCTGGCGCAGGGTCAGATGCATCTGCGTGAACACCTCGGTCAGCGTGCGCCGGTTTGCCTCGTCGTGCAACTGCGTGAGCGTCGCGTCGGCGAGCGCCTCGGGCGTCGCGAAGTGCTGCAGGATTTCCGGTACGACGAAGCGGCCCGCGAGAATGTTCGGCAGTCCCACGTACGGCAGATAGGCCTGGCGGCGCATGATCTGCCCCGTGAGCCAGGGCACCTTGTACGAGATGACCATTGGCTTCTTGAGCAGCGCCGCTTCGAGCGTGACCGTGCCGCTCTTCACGAGGATCGCGTCGG
>DATBXG010000632.1:0-2293 GCA_036514415.1 Paraburkholderia sp. | reverse complement strand
CGCCAAGCACAGCGTACGAGCGTCGGGCGCGCGCTTGCCTCCCTCTCCGTTATCGACATTCGTCTCCACCTGTCTTATGCGGTCACGGCCGTCCTACGCCAAAGCGTTCGCCGCCGACCGATGCGTACACAACTTGTCTCCTCTTTGCTGTCGTCTAGCCAGGAACGTGCCAGCACGCGGGAAAGCGCCCTTCACGCTGTGCGGCGAGCGCGCGTAACCGCACACTCGCCCGCCACGCCTGCCCGATTGTCACGTTCGCCAACACTTCCCGCCCCGGCATGTACCTGAATGCAACACATCGGGCATCGCCGGGCACCTTGCCCGCGAGCGGATCAACGGGCTGCATCGCCCGGTGCGCAACGCTTCGCGGCAAATGGCATACGACTTGCGAGAACGGTTGCGCACCCGGACCCTTCGCGCATCCAGCCTGACCGCTTCCCGGCCGTGCATCGACAAATACTCAGGAGACGAAGATGAAGAGACGCTCGGCTTCGGCAAGCCGGCTTGCGACCTGTGCCATGGGTATCGCGGCGGCGATGACCTTGAACGCGGGCCCGGTGGATGCCGCCTCGGACTACCCGCCCGTGACCTATGACCGCCTGACCCGCGCACAAAGCGATCCGGGCTGGCTCACGTACTACCGGAGCTACAACGGGCAGTCGCATTCGCCGCTCAAGCAGATCGACGCGTCGAACGTCGGCGAACTGAAAGAGGCGTGGAGCTACCAGTTTCCCGCTGAGCTGAAACAGGGCTTCGAGGCGACGCCTATCGTCAACGGCAACTATCTCTTCGTCAGCACACCGAAGGACAACGTCTACGCCTTCGACGCGAAAACGGGCACGCAGCTCTGGAAATACGAGCCGAAGCTCGGCGCGGAGTCGTTCAAGACCGCGTGCTGCGACGTGGTCAACCGGGGCGTCGCCCTTTACGGCAAGAACGTCTACATCGCCATGCTGAGCGGCGAAATCGCCGCGCTCGATGCGAAGACCGGCAACGTGGTCTGGAAGAAACAGATGTTCGAGCCGGGCCTCGGCTACGCGTTCTCGCTCGCGCCGCTCGCGCTCGACGGCTCGATCGTCGTGGGCACCTCGGGCGGCGAGTACGGCATTCGCGGCTACATCGCCGCGCTCAGCCCGGACGACGGCTCGATCGTCTGGAAGCGCTACACCATTCCGGGCTCCGGCGAAAAAGGCGCGGAGACCTGGCCCGACGGCATGCAGGCGCACGGCGGCGGCGCCGCGTGGCTCACCGGCACCTACGACGCCGCGAGCCGCACCCTGTACTGGGGCGTAGGCAACCCCGGCCCGTGGCTCGCCGCGCTGCGCCCCGGCGATAATCTGTACTCCGATTCGCTGCTCGCGCTCGACCCGAAGAACGGCGATCTCAAGTGGCACTACCAGTACACGAGCAACGACACCTGGGACTATGACGGCGTCAACACGCCGATCCTCGCGAAAATCCAGTACAAGGGCAAGGATTACGACGCCATCATCCACGCGGACCGCAACGGCTTCTTCCACGCCATCGACCGGCAAACGGGCAAGCTGATCTACGCGGAGCCGTTCGTGAAGGCGACCTCGGTGACGGGCTACACGGCCGACGGCAAGCCGGTGGAGGATGCCTCGAAATTCCCCAAGGCCGGCACGACCATCGACACCTGCCCGAGCTTTCTCGGCGGCAAGAACTGGTGGTCGGTGTCCTACGATCCTGAGCGGCACATTGCCGTGGTGCCGGCGCTCCACGCGTGCATGAGCCTTTCGGGCAAGTCGGTGAGCTACATGGAAGGCCTGCCCTATCTCGGCGAGGGCTTTGAAATCAAGCCTGAACCGGGCAGCGAAGGTTATGGCGAACTGCAGGCCATCGACGTGAACACCGGCAAGAAGCTCTGGGGTCACTGGAGCAAGATGCCCTGGAACGGCGGCGTCGCGACGACGGCGAGCGGACTCGCATTCAGCGGCTCGCTCGACGGCCATCTCTATGCGTTCGATGTTGCCACCGGCAAGGTGCTCTGGGAGAGCCCGCAGCTCGCGAGCGGCATCATCGCGCAGCCGTCCGTGTTCGAAGTCGATGGCAAGGAGTACGTCGCGGTGCTCGCCGGCTACGGCGGCGCGAATCCGATCTGGGGCGGCCCGATGGCCGAAGTGGCGAAGGATGTTCCGCGCGGCGGCACGCTCTACGTGTTCGCGCTGAACCGGGGCTGAGCGAACGTTCCGCTTTTCATCCAGCGCTTCTCATCCCGCGCCTCTCATCCCTGCTTCCCGCCGCACGCGCATGCCGCACGCGCGTGCGGCGG
>DATBXG010000631.1:0-16525 GCA_036514415.1 Paraburkholderia sp. | reverse complement strand
CGTGGCGTTGAGGCCGTCGTCGTCGCGCGGGAGTGGCGCGAGCGGCATGCCAAGCTGATTGGCTATCACTTTCAAGCCCGGATACGCGAGAAAATCGGTGCAGATCGCTTCGCCGGGTTTGACGAGCCGCAGCAATAGCGCGACGAGCGCGCTGTGTATGCCCGGGCAGACCAGCAGCGCATCCGCGCGATGCGAGGGCAGGGTGTGCCGCAGCCACTGGCTCGCCATGCTGCGCTCGAACTGCGAGCCGCCAAAATCCTGATATCGCAACATCGACCACGGGTCGGCCGCGCCGATGATCTGCGCCGCCGACTCCGCGAGCCGCGCCGTCATTTCCGGTGGCTCGGGCGGCATGTTCATGGTCATTTCGAGCGAGGTGCCCGCATGCAGCGGCATCGCGGGCGGCCGTCCGCGCACGTACGAGCCGCTGCCCGCGCGTGAATCGATCAGTCCGCGCTTGCGTGCCTCTGCGTAGCCGCGCGCGAGCGTGGTGTAGTTGATCTTGAGTGCATCTGCAAGATCGCGCAGCGGGGGCAGGCGATCGCGCGGACGCAGGCGGCCGCTCGCGACGTCTTCTTCGATGAGATCGGGAATCGTCTGATAAACGGGCTTGTCGCTCTCGGCGAGCCGTTTGAGCCAATGGGCAGTGACGTTCGTCATGGACGTGCGCGCAGGCGCCTTCAAAAGTGGGCCCGTTCATTCTAGTGAGAACGCGCGCCGGAAAATAAACAATTGATCGCATGCGATCGCATTCAATGATCCGAATTGATGCACGCATGCACCTGAAGCGAATACGCATTGCCCCGAGCCGGGGCGCAAGCCAGATCACGGCTGCGGCGAGACGCGGCCCGCATGCAGGCCTGGCATGCGCTTCACGAAAAAAATCGCCTGGATCATTCGCGGCACATCGCATTGATTGCCGATTGATTGCATGAAGCGTGCCGCTTGATGGCATACCCGTTGCGATAAGAGAGGCGCCGGCCACCGGTCGGCCACAGTCAATTATTGAACGGAGTCACGCAATGCCCGCTATCACCACGCCCGCCCACAAGACCGGCGACTTTCTCGTCGACTATGAAGAGAAGGTGTTCGAGGACGTCAAGGCGGAACCCGGCGAGAAAGCGCTCGTCACGTTCCACACGGTCGCGTTCGAAGGCTCCATCGGCTTCGTCAACATGCTTCAGGCCACGCGGCTGCAACGCAAGGGCTTCGAAACCTCGATCCTGCTCTACGGTCCCGGCGTGATGCTGGGCGTGCAGCGCGGCTTCCCCACGCTCGGCGCCGAAGCGTTTCCGGGCCATCTGAACTTCAACAACCAGTTGATGAAGTTCATGGCCGAAGGCGGCAAGGTCTACGCGTGCCGCTTCGCGCTGCAGGCGCTCTATGGCCACGGCGAGGACTCGCTGATCGAAGGCGTGCGGCCCATCAACCCGCTCGACGTGCTCGACCTGAAACTGCTGCATCGCAAGTCGAACGCGCTCGTGATCGACACCTGGACGGTTTGAGCGCGCACGGGTATCGCCATGTCGATCACATCCACGAAGCGCATCGTCCGCGCGGCGGCAGTGCAGATTGCGCCGGATCTCGAATCGGGCGCGGGAACGCTAGAGCGTGTGGGGGACGCCATCGTCGCCGCCGCACGCGAGGGCGTGCAGCTCGCCGTGTTTCCCGAAACCTTTCTGCCGTACTACCCGTACTTCTCGTTCGTATTGCCGCCCGTGCAATCGGGCGCCGAGCATCTGCGGCTCTACGAGCAGGCGGTGGCGATACCCGGGCCCGTCACGGACACCGTGGCGTCGCACGCGCGCCAGTACGGCATGGTGATCGTGCTCGGTGTGAACGAGCGCGATCACGGCAGCCTCTACAACACGCAACTGATCTTCGACGCGGACGGCCAGATCAAGGTGAAGCGCCGCAAGATCACTCCCACCTTCCACGAACGCATGATCTGGGGGCAAGGCGACGCCGCCGGCCTGAAGGTCGCGGAAACGGCCGTGGGTCGGGTGGGCGCGCTCGCGTGCTGGGAGCACTACAACCCGCTCGCGCGCTACGCGCTGATGACGCAGCACGAAGAGATCCACTGCAGCCAGTTTCCGGGCTCGCTCGTCGGGCCGATTTTCGCCGAGCAGATCGAGGTGACGATCCGCCATCACGCGCTGGAGTCGGGCTGCTTCGTTGTGAACGCAACTGGATGGCTCAGCGACGCGCAGATCGAATCGATCACGCCGGACCCCAAGCTGCAAAAGGCGCTGCGCGGCGGCTGCAACGCTGCGATCGTCTCGCCCGAGGGCCAGCATCTGGCCGCGCCGCTGCGCGAGGGCGAAGGCATGGTGATCGCCGATCTCGACATGGCGCTCATCACCAAGCGCAAGCGGATGATGGACTCGGTCGGCCACTACGCGCGGCCCGAACTGCTGAGCCTCGCGATCAACGAGCGGCCCGCCACGCCCGTGTTTTCTCTCGACGAGGCGAGCGTCGCCCCAGTCGTCCCCACCTGGAGTGCCCACGATGAATGCCAGCGTCAACCTGCCGGAATCGAACCTGCAACTCTTGACTGAGCTTCAGTCGAGCGGGCTGCGCCTGGCCGAGCCGGAGTCGGCGGGCCTGTCGCGCCGCGGCGGCGCGGGACCGTCGGACCACAAGGCCGTTGTGATCGACGGCGTTGCGCTCATGGTGCCCGTTCATACGCACGGCGCGCACCGGTCCGCATTCGTGGCGGATGCGCCCGACGAGGCCGGCGTGAGCGTGCTCAGGCGCGGCAGCATTCCCGTCGCGCAGATCGCCTTCGCGAAGACACCGCGCTTCTACAAGCTGCAGACGCTAGACGGCGTGCCGTACTCGCAGATCGCGACGCTGCACGGCACCGATGTGCTCGCGACGACGGTGCTGCAAACCTGCATCCGCTACGAGAGCCGCAAGAAGGCCTGCAAGTTCTGCGCGATCGGCCAGTCGCTCGCGGCGGGCCGCACCATTGCGCGCAAGACTCCGGAGCAGCTCGCCGAAGTGGCGCTCGCGGCGGTGCTGCTCGACAACGTGAAGCACATGGTGCTCACGACGGGCACGCCGGCCACGCCCGATCGCGGCGCGGCCATCCTTTGCGAAAGTGCGCGGGCAATCAGGCGTGCGGTGAACCTGCCGATTCAGGCGCAATGCGAGCCGCCCGACGACGACGCGTGGTTCACGCGCATGCGCGAAGCGGGCATCGACACGCTTGGCATGCACCTGGAAGTGATCGGCGAGGCCGAGCGCGCGCGCATCATGCCCGGCAAGGCGACGGTGCCCGTGAGCCGCTACATGGAAGCGTTCGAAGCGGCCGTGCGCGTGTTCGGGCGCGGACAGGTGAGCACGTACCTGCTCGCCGGCCTTGGCGACACGCCGCAGCGCATTCTCGATACCGCGCAGCAACTGGTGCGCATCGGCGTCTATCCGTTCGTGGTGCCGTTCGTGCCAATCGCCGGCACGCCGCTCGAAGATCACGCGCCGCCCACGCCCGAATTCATGCGCTCGATTCTCGCGCCGCTCGGGGCGATGGTGCGCGAAGCGGGCCTGCGTGCCGACGACATCAAGGCCGGCTGCGGCAAATGCGGCGCGTGCTCGTCGCTCTCTTCGTTCGAAAAGGTAGGGCCGCATGAACGCATCGCACCATAGCGGCGACGAGATCGTCGTGCGCTGGGCCGGCGAAACGTGGGAGCGCGAAGCGGCGCTGGCGATCCGCCGCGCCGTGTTCTGCGAGGAGCAGGGCATTTTCGCGGGCGATGATCGAGACGACATCGACGCCACCGCGCAGCTGCTCGTCGCCGTGCAAGGCGTGGAAGGGGCTGCGCCTTGCGTGGTGGGCACCGTGCGCATCCATCGCGATCCCGTCGATGCATCGACCTGGTACGGCTCGCGGCTTGCCGTGCGCGCGGATTTTCGCCGGCACGGGCGCATCGGCGCGACGCTGATCCGTCTCGCCGTGAGCAGCGCCCATGCGCTCGGCTGCACGACATTTCTCGCGCACGTGCAGGCGCAGAACGCGCCGCTCTTTCATCGCCTGCACTGGCGCACGCTCGAAGAGGAGATCGTGTTTGGACGTGCGCATCACGTCATGCAGGCCGATCTCGCGCACTATCCGCCGTGCGCCACGCCCTATGCGGGATTCACTATCGACCAGCGGAGGGCCGCATGACGCTCGACGCGATTGTGGAGACGATCCGGGCGAGTCGCGGCCTCGCGCACAAGACCGACATCGCGCCGATGCTCGCCGCGCTCGACGCGGGCCACGACGCCTCCGCGGTGATGGCCGCCGGTGACGATTGCGCCGCGATTCCCGATGGCGACGGCTATCTGCTGTTCGCCGCCGAAGGCATGGTGAGCGACCTGATCGAAGCGATGCCGTGGTTCGCAGGCTACTGCTCGGTGCTCGTGAACGTGAGCGATGTCTGCGCGATGGGCGGGCGCCCGATTGCGGTCGTCGACGTGATCTGGAGCCAGGGCGTCGAGCCCGCGGCGCAGGTGCTCGAAGGCATGGCGGCGGCTTCCCGGCAACTCGGCGTGCCGATTGTGGGCGGGCACAGCAACGCGCGCAGCGACCGCACGCAACTCGCGGTCGCGATCATTGGCCGCGCAAAGCGCCTGCTGTCGAGCTTCGAGGCTCGTGCGGGCGACAGGCTGCTGATGGCAGTCGACTTGCGCGGCGCCTTCGTCGAGCCGTATCCCTACTGGAATGCGGCCACGCAAGCGCCGGGCGAACGACTGCGCGGTGACCTCGCACTGCTCGCGCAGATCGCCGAGGACGGCCTGTGCGCGGCGGCGAAGGACATCAGCATGGCCGGCATCGTCGGCACCGCGATGATGCTGGCGGAGTGCTCGCGCGTGGGCATCGCCATCGAACTCGACCGCATGCCCAAACCTGACGGCGTGCCGCTCGCGCGCTGGCTGCAGATCTTTCCGAGCTACGGCTACTTGCTGAGCGTGCGCGAAGAGCATGCAGCCGAAGTGATCGCGCGTTTCGAGGCGCGCGGCATTGCGTGCGCCGAAATCGGCGGGATACAGACCGGGCCTTCGGTGGACGTGCGCTGGCAGGGCGAGACGCGCAGCGTCTGGCGGCTCGACGAGCAGCCTTTCATCGTGCCCGCGGACCGCCGCGCGACGCGCGCATTTGCAAACGAACCTTCGTAGC
The DNA here is from genome assembly GCA_036514415.1 of Paraburkholderia sp. Taxonomy (GTDB): domain Bacteria; phylum Pseudomonadota; class Gammaproteobacteria; order Burkholderiales; family Burkholderiaceae; genus Paraburkholderia. Next base: position 11,364 of record DATBXG010000631.1, on the reverse strand, counting down.
ACCCGACCAGGACCGAATCATGCCCGTCACTCATTTCGTCGTGCGCTGGCCGGACGGCACCGAAGCGCGCTGCTATTCGCCTTCGACCATCGTCCGCGACTATCTGCGCCCCGGGGATTATCCGCTCGACGCCTTTCTCGATGCCACGCGCGATGCGCTTGCGGCGGCGTCGGAGCGCGTGCGCCAGAAGTTCGGCTATGCGTGTTCGTCCGCGCTCGATCAGTGGGACGTGATCGAGCGCACAGCGCAGCCATTCCGTTCGCAACCGGCGGCGCGAGTCACCGTCGTGAGCGTCGATTGATACACGGCGTTCGCGACCGCGTAACTGTCGCGAACGCCACATAAGGAGATCTTCATGTCCATTCAAACATCCGTGTCCGGGGCCCATTTCAGCGTCGCCATTATCGGCGGCGGCCAGGCCGGTCTCTCGATGAGCTATTGCCTCAAGCAGTCCGGCATCGATCATGTCGTGCTCGAAAAGCGCACCGTCACGCACACCTGGCGCGAGCAGCGCTGGGACGCGTTCTGTCTCGTCACGCCGAACTGGCAATGCGCGTTGCCCGACTACCCCTATCGCGGCGACGATCCGCACGGCTTCATGAAGAAGGATGAGATCGTCGCATGGCTCGACGGTTTCGTGCGTCACGTCGATGCGCCCGTGCGCGAAGGTGTGGCCGTCACGCGCGTCGCGCGGCGACCGCAGGGCGGTTTTCTCGTGCAGACCTCGGACGGTGCGCTGAGCGCCGACCAGGTCGTAGTGGCGTCGGGCGGCTACCACACGCCGATCATGCCGCGCATGGCGGAGCGGTTGCCCGCCCACATCGCGCAGATCCAGTCTTCGGAATACCGCAACCCGGATGCGTTGCCCGAAGGCGCTGTGCTCGTGGTCGGATCGGGGCAGTCGGGCGCACAGATCGCCGAGGACCTGCATCTCGCCTGCCGCAAGGTGGTGCTCGCGGTGGGCGACGCGCCGCGCTGCGCGCGGTTCTATCGCGGTCGCGACGTGGTCGACTGGCTTGCCGACATGAAGTATTACGACATGCCGGTCGAGGAACATCCGCTGCGCGAGGGCGTGCGCGACAACACCAATCACTACGTGACGGGGCGCGACGGCGGGCGCGACATCGACCTGCGCAAGTTCGCGCACGAAGGCATGGAGCTGTACGGCGCGCTCGAAGACTATGCGGACGGAATGCTGCGATTCGTGCCGAACCTGCGCGCGAATCTCGACAGTGCCGACGACACGTACAACCGCATCAACGTGTCGATTGACCGGTTCATCGCGCAGCAGGGCATCGACGCGCCGCCGGGTGACCCCTATCGCCCGCTTTGGGCGCCGCAAGCGGAGCGCGAGTTGCTCGATCTCGCGCAGAGCGGCATCGGCAGCATCGTCTGGTGCATCGGCTTTCGGCCGGACTTCAGCTGGATCGATCTGCCGGTGTTCAACGGGCGGGGATATCCGGGCCACGTACGCGGCGTCACGGCGCAGAACGGCCTCTATTTTCTCGGGCTGCCGTGGCTGCATACGTGGGGTTCCGGGCGTTTCTCGGGCATCGCGCGCGACGCCGCGTATCTCGCGGACCGGATTGTCGCGCAGGCGAAACCCGATGCGCGCGCGGCGTGAGGCGGCGCCGGCGGCCGGTCGCACGCAGACGCAGGGGACGTCGCGCACGGCGTATGTCGCCGGCATGCCCGAACTTGCCTTCGCCGGCCTCTCGGAGCAGTGGCTTCTGCGAACCTGCGGGCAGCTGCACTGGAACGCGCTTGCCGAACAGGCGGGTCTTGCGTCGCCGGACTTCTACGACGACGAAGGGCAGAAGTCGTATGCCGCGTTCACAGCGATCCGCGTGCGTGAGGCAAGACTCGAAGAGGTTGGCGAGCATCAGCGCTTCGCGATCGAGGCGAACGTGCAGCGCATCGCGCGCGCGCGGCACTTCGGCGTCTTTCGCGTGTTCACGCCCGAGGGTGCCATCGCCAGCATCGAGATGATATCCACGTTCGTTCGCCGCGAACGCAGTGGCGACAATCGTTCGGTATGCAGAGCGATGTTCAGCGGCGCGTCGCCACGCGTGACACCGGCGGCGGCCGACCTCGCCGCGCAGGCGAAGCGCTTTCGCACCGGGGAGTGGACGCGTCACGGGCGGCTCGACCGCGCGGAGCACGCCGCGCAGCATGTTGTCGAGTACCTGCCGTGCCCGTCGCTCGATTTCAACGGCGCGCAGCTTCTGTACTTTGCGAGTTTCCAGTCGATGGTCGAGCGCGCCGAATGGCACTGGCGCTCGGCGTCGCATTCCGCGCCGCCGTATCTCGTCGAGCGTGACATGGCCTTCTACGGCAACGCCAACGTGGGCGATCGCCTGACGCTTTCGTTTGGCGCGCGTCACACCGGCCACGACGGACTTTCGCACTGGTGCGCGATAGCTCGCGCGGCGGACGGCGTGCGCATTGCCGATGTCGTCACGCACAAACGGTGGTCGCATGAATGACACGACGTCTTTGCCGCGCAAGCCGCTCTACACCGCAGCCGATCTCGAAGGCGTGCCCTGGCTCGACGCAGGGCCGGGTGAGTATCCCTGGCTGCGCGGCGTGCATGCGAGCATGTACACCGGGCGGCCGTGGACGATCCGCCAATACTCGGGCCATGCCGACGCCGCCGCATCGAATCTCGCGTACCGACGCGCGCTGGAGGCGGGCGCCATGGGGCTTTCGGTCGCCTTCGACCTGCCGACCCATCGCGGCTACGACTCCGATCACGCCGACATTGCCGCGGACGTGGGCGTGGCCGGTGTCGCCATCGATTCCGTGGAAGACATGGCGCGTTTGTTCGATGGCGTCGCGCTCGAGCGCGTCTCCGTTTCCATGACGATGAGCGGCGCCGTGCTGCCGGTGCTCGCGGCATTCGTCGTTGCGGCGCAGGAGGCGGGTGTCGACGCAGCGCAGTTGCGCGGCACCATCCAGAACGACATCCTCAAGGAATTCATGGTGCGCAATACGTACATCTTTGCGCCCGAGCCTTCGATGCGGATCGCGACGGACGTGGTGCGTTACGTGCTGGAGCACATGCCGCATTTCAATGCGATGTCGATTTCCGGCTATCACATCCAGGAAGCCGGCGCGGACGGCGTGCTCGAACTCGCCCTCGCGCTCGCGAATGCGAGCGAGTATGTGCGGCGGCTGATCGGATCCGGCGTCGACGTCGATCGCGTTTGCCGTCAGTTGAGCTTCTTCTTCGCGGTGGGGCGCGACTTTTACGGCGAGATCGCCAAGCTGCGCGCCGCGCGCGTGCTGTGGGCCGAACTCGCGCGCTCGCTCGGCGCGCGCGATCCGCGCGCGATGCAATTGCGCATGCATTGCCAGACGGCTGGTTCGACCCTGACTGCGCGGCGCGCGCAGAACAACATCGTGCGTACCACGGTCGAGGCGATGGCGGCGGTGTTCGGCGGCACGCAGTCGCTGCACACGAACGCGTGGGACGAGGCGCTTTCGTTGCCAGGCGAGGCTGCAGCGACGCTCGCGCGGGACACGCAATTGATCCTGCAGCACGAGATGGGATTGTGCGACGTAGTCGATCCGTGGGCAGGCTCGTATTTGATGGAGGCGCACACGGCACGCACCGTCGAGGCGGTGCGCGCGACGCTCACGCAAATCGATGCGCAAGGTGGCGTGATCGCGGCGATCGAATCCGGGTGGGTGGAGGCGCGCGTGCACGAGGGCGCGGCGCACATTCAGGCTCGGACAGACTCGGGCGAACGCGTGGTCGTGGGTGTCAACCGCTTTCGTGCGCCGCACGACGATGAAAGCGAAAGCCTCGACGTTGACGCACGGAAGGTTCGCCTGCTTCAGGCCGACAGGCTCCGGCGGCTACGCGCGCGCCGCGATCCGCAGCGCGTGTGTGCCACGCTCGACCGGCTCGCGGAGGTGGCGCGAAGCGGCGAAGGCAATCTGCTCGCGGCGACAGTCGACGCAATGCGTGCGCGCGCAACAGTGGGCGAATGCACATTGGCGCTCGAACAGGTCTGGCCGCGCTGGAGCGCGCCAGTGCGCGCGGACTCTCGCGCCTGGGCGCGCGCCCGCGCAAGCGATGCCGCCTGGGAAGGGGCGAAGGCCGCCGTGGCGAACTGGCGGCGAACGCGCGGCCGCGCGCCGCGCATCGTCCTGCTCAAGCTCGGCCAGGACGGCCACGATCGAGGCTTGCGCGTGGTGGCCGCCGCGCTCTCCGACGCAGGCTTCGAGACGGAAATCGGCCCGCTCTTTGTGACGCCGGAGCAGGCCGCTAAATGGACCACCTTGCGCGCGCCCGACATTGTCGGCGTCTCCACGCTAGCGGGCGCGCACATGAGCCTCGTTCCTGCGCTTGTCGAAGCACTGCGTGCGATCGATATCGATGCGCCCGTCGTTGTGGGCGGCATTGTCGCGCGCTCGGATCGTGCGCGGCTCGCAGCGCATGGCGTAGCGGCGCAATTCGGTCCCGACACTCCACTCCACAGCGTCGTGCTCGATCTGTTAAGCGTGACGAAGTGCGCGGCTATCGCTCCGGCGTGAGGGCGCCGCGCCCGTGCCGGGCGTCGCATTCTTCAATCGTGTTTTCGCGCCCAGCATTTCGGCGGGCACGAGCACGATCGTAGCGATATGGCTGTTGCATCGCGCTCAGGGTGCCGCGCCCTCACCGGTGCCGCGATACGGCGCCTCGCGCACGACATCGCCCTGGTAGAACGAGGTAAAGCGTTCGAGCTGGCGCTGCGCGTCTTCCACGGAGATGCCTGCGCCCAGCACTGCACTAGAAAAACCCATGCGTTCCATCTGGAGTAACTGATCGACGAGCACTTCGCCGGTTGCCCGCAAGTCGCCCTTGAAGCCGAGGCGGCGACGCACCAGGTAGGCCTGGCTATAGGCGCGTCCGTCGGTGAACGTGGGGAAGTGCAGTTCGACACGTGAAGCCGCTGCAATTTCGGCTGCATACGCAAGCGGATCCGCATCGTTGGGCAAAGCGAGCAGGGGTGTCGCCGCATCGGCGGCATGTTCGCGTGCGCCGAGCAGGCGAATGCGTGCGAGGGTCGTCATGCGAGATCCTCCGCTGTCGTGCGAACCATATCGGCGGCGGCCTTGAAGGGATCGAGCCCGACCCGGTGAACCGTTTCGATGAACGTCTCGCGACGGTCGCCGCGACGCTCGCGCAGCGCCAGATAGCGGGTAAGCACTGCGTCGACGGCATCGGCCACTTGATGCGCCGCGAACGACGGGCCGATGACCTTGCCTGGCCGCGCATCGCCACTGCGTGCGGAGCCGTCTGCGCCGCCCAGCGTGATCTGGTACCACTCTGCACCGTCCTTGTCGACGCCGAGTATGCCGATATGCCCGCTGTGATGATGGCCGCACGAATTGATGCAGCCGCTGATATGCAGGTCGATCTCGCCGATGTCGTTCAATTCGTCGAGGTCCTGGTAGCGCTCCATGATGCTCTGCGCGATGGGCAGCGAGCGGGCGTTGGCGAGGGCGCAGAAGTCGCCGCCGGGGCAGGAGATCATGTCCGTGAGCAGATGCACGTTGGCGCTCGCGAGCTGCACGGCCACGGCCGCACGCCAGAGCGGTAGCAGATCGTCGGCGTGAACCCAGGGCAGGACGATGTTCTGCGTGTGCGTGACGCGAGCCTCGCCGGCGGAGAACTGGTCCACGAGATCCGCCACGCGTTCGAGCTGGTCTGCCGATGCATCGCCTGGCGCCTGCAACGGGCGCTTGAAGGAGAGCGTGACGATGCGCATCGACGGATCCTTGTGCGGCGCGACGTTGCGCTCGAGCCAGCGCTGCAGATGCGGCGTCTGCGCCGCCGCCTGCTTCAGCGCGCTTGCCGCAGCGGGGTCGACGGGACGGCACGCGGCAGCTTGCTGCGGCACGACGAAGTATGCGCGCATGCGGTCGAACTCCGACTGCGGAATCGTGTGCGGACCGCCGTCGCACTCCACGATCTGCCGGAACTCTTCTTCGACTTCATCGATGAAGCGCTGGCCTTCGGCCTTCGCGAGTATCTTGATGCGCGCCTTGTACTTGTTGTCGCGGCGGCCGAACTGGTTGTACACGCGAACGACCGCCTCGATGTAGTTCATGATGTGCTGCCACGGCAGGAACTCTCGCAGCACAATGCCGATGAGCGGTGTGCGGCCCATGCCACCGCCCACCGCCACGCGAAAACCCAGCTCGCCTTTTTCATCATGGACGAGGCGCAGTCCAACGTCGTGCCAATCCGTCGCGGCGCGATCTTCCTTTGCGCCGGAAATCGCAATCTTGAACTTGCGCGGCAGGAACACGAACTCCGGGTGCAGCGTCGTCCACTGGCGCATGATCTCGGCGAAGGGCCGTGGGTCGGCGATCTCGTCTGGCGCAACGCCTGCTCGCTCGTCGCATGAAATGTTCCGGATGCAGTTGCCGCTCGTCTGGATGCCGTGCATGTCGACCGTGGCGAGCAGGTCCATTACGTCCGCGGCTTTCGACAGAGGAATCCAGTTGTACTGAACATTGGTGCGCGTCGTGAAGTGCGCGTGATGCGTCGGCAGGCGCACGGTGCCGAGCTTGCGCTGGGCCTCCAGCGCGCTTCTGTAGACCTCGGTGTCGGGTTTGTCGTACTCGCGGGCAATGCGCGCAAGGACGCGAAGCTGTGCGCTCGAAAGCTCGCCGTACGGAACGGCGACGCGTAGCATCGGCGCATGGCGCTGCACGTACCAACCGTTTTGCAGGCGCAGCGGTCGAAATTCGTCTTCGCTCAGCCTGCCGCTTTGCCAGCGCTCGATCTGGTCGCGGAACTGGGCCGCGCGATTCGCCACGAAGGCTTTGTCGAAATCGTTGTAGCGATACATGATGACGGCAGAAATGCCGGGTGTTCGGTGAACAGGGAGGAATGACGTTATCGCGCCGCGTTCCACAACTCAAGCAGCAGATGACGCGAAAAAGAGCGCAGCAGATGCGGTGCGCGTGGCTCAGGCAGCGCGCCGATAAGCGCTCATGCGCTGATGCGCGGCCTGAGGCGGATAGACTTGCCACGACCCGTCCCCATGCCGGAAGAAAGCGACCACGAGCGAGTTACCCGGTTGTATGGGCCGGACAGTGACGCAGCGTACACGCCCGCCGCTCGCGAGGCTCGTGCGCGTGATGTGGATCGTCTTCGCACAGGCACATCCGAACCACTTATGGATCTGCATGCTCAGTGACTTTCTGGCTGCGTTCATTGCTGTCTCGAACTGCTGTAAGGCATCCGGCACGCGGGCGTATGCGCGAGGGCCGATCTGGTTTCCGTGTCAGGTGCAGGGAAGCACATATTGCGAACGGGGCAGGCGATGCCTAGCCCCTCCGCTTCAGCCGCCCGTCAATCCGCGGCGCGTTCCGGCACCGGCAGCTGCACCCATTCCTTATAGAAGGCCTCGATGTCCGGCTCGAAGTCGTGGATCACGGGATACCACGGGGTGGGCGCCTCGACATCATGCATGGTGCCGCACGCCGGGCAGTAGTACTCGCGATAGACCTGCCACTGCGTGTCCGGGGCCATCAGCTTCGGATAGACCTCGGTCATCGCCTCTTCCGTGTCGCGCACATAGATCGCGGCGTGCAGTTTCCAGTTTTCGCGGTAGTCGCAGAACTCGTGGCCGCAGTCGCACTTGACCAGCCACTTCTTGCTCCTGGCCGATTGCACGATATGCAGATGCGGGCCGAGCGGGAGCACGATGCGGTCGGAGAAGGTGACCTTGGCCTGCAGGGCCGCCAGATACTGCTCGAAGCGGCTCTCGTCCTTCGGCATCGAGAGCATGCGGAACGTGGTCTCCCAGTCAAGGGAGCCTTCGACGAGGTGCGCGACCTGTTCATTGGTGTAGGCAGACATTTCTCTACTCCTCTATGGGGTGATTACTCTTCGACCTGGACGACGGTGGTGACGTCGGGCAGCAGGGAGAGATCCATGCGGTGCTTCGAGCCGTAGGACGGCACGCCCAGTTCATCCTCGAGCAGCTGCCAGTCCGCTGGCAGGCTCCAGAACTGCTTGAACTCCCGCGTGAACTTCTCCGACAGGGCGAAGCTGGTGGCGAACATGTGCTGCACCTGGACGGCCGCGTGCTTGTTGACGATGCGTTCGCGCTCTTCCTTCATCCATTCGCGCGTCGGCAGGGCCCGGGCGAGGCGCTCCTTGCGGACCTCGGCGCGGCGGGACCCGGTCTTCGTGACATCCACCGTGAACACGCCCTTGCCGTCCTGGGTGAAGACGGCGCCATAGACCTTCTGGGCGTATTCCGGCAGCAGGAACTTCTGGTTGAGGTCCGCTTCGATGGCCTTCGGGTCCCGGTCGAGGGGATCGCCAAAGCCGGGGCCGCCACGCAGGTAGTTCAGGTAAAGGTCATGGTTGGCATAGCAGTCTTCGGTCGTGATGCACTGCTTGTCGCGCTTGACTTCGGCGGTGGCGTCGATGTGGCGTTCGAAGTCGGGGTTCGTCGGGTCGATGTCGCCGCCCAGAGGCAGCGAGTCGCCGATGGCGATGCGCTGCTCGAGGCCCGTCTTGTGTGCCTCGAAGCGATAGCCCGTGGCGGAGGGATAGCCGCCCATCATGCCCCAGTCGCTGTTCATGAAGCCGTTGCCCATGAAGAACATGGTCCAGTCCTGCGCATTCCACACCATGCGCAGCGTCTCGAAGCCGCAGCCGCCGCGGTACTTGCCGTAGCCGCCGGAGTTGGCCTTGACGTTGCGGCCGAGGTAAAGCAGCGGTTCGGCCATCTCCCAGATCTCGATGTCGCCCATGTCGCCTTCGGGGTTCCAGATCGCAGCGGCGTGGTTGAGGCCATCCTTGACGGCGCAGGCACCGGTGCCGCAGGAACTGGCCTCGAAGCTGTTGACCGCGTGGATCTCGCCCTCCTGGTTGATGCCGCCCCCTTGCAGCCAGTTGGAGGTGTTGGCGTTGCCGGCGTTGACTTCCTCCAGATAGCCGCGGCTGAAGTAGGACTGGGACAGGCCGCGCCACAGGGCGGCCCAGCCCGAGACGAGGAAGTGCCAGGCGTAGGCGTGGCCGGTGCGACGGTCATCCGGGTTGCACCACGTGCCCTTCGGCAGGCGGAACTCGGTGGCGAAGTAGGCGCCGTCGTTGATGCGCTGGGTCGGCACCAGGGTCTGGCACATCATCACCCAGATGCCGGAAGTAAAGGCCACCTGATGGGCATTGAAGGTGTGCCAGCCCCAGCGGCTTGCACCCTCGAAGTCGAGGCGCCACTTGCCGTCGGCCTTGATGGTCATTTCCACCGGCGAATGCATGATGGAGTCGAGCTTGGCGAAGGCATTGGAGACCTGTACGTCCTCATGCTTGTACGGCACGTCGACAAAGGACACCTTGCGGTATTTGCCAGGCAGCGTCATCGCCTTGATGCGGCTCTGCAATCCCCGGCGGCCTTCTTCAATGACCTCATAGGTGAACTTGTCGTAGGCTTCGATGCCATCGGCACGGATCACCTCTTCGACGAGGTCGCGGATCATGTGGCAGCCGGCGATGCGGGTACGCTCGTCGAGAATCCAGTACTTCGGCGTGCGAACTGAACGCTGGGACTCATGGAGCCAGTCGCGGAACGGCGTATCGTTGGCGCCGGTCTTGCGGCAGGTGATCATGTAGCCGTCGCCGAAGCGCTGGGTCTGGCCCGTGGACATGGAGCCCGGCGTCACCGAGCCGGTGTCGATGACGTGGGTGACGCCGCCGACCCAGCCGATCAGCTTGCCCTCCCAGAAGATCGGCACGATGGTGGCGATGTCGCAGGGGTGGACGTTGCCGATCGAGCAGTCGTTGTTGGTGAACATGTCCCCGGGGTTGATGCCGGGGTTCGCCTCCCAGTTGTTCTCGATCATGTACTTGATCGCGGCGCCCATGGTGCCGACGTGGATGATGATGCCGGTCGAGGTCAGCACGCAGTCGCCCACGGCGTTGTAGAGCGTGAAGCAGAGTTCGCCTTCCTGCTCGACGATGGGACTGGCGGCGATCTTCTTCGCGGTTTCGCGGGCATGCACGAGGCCGCCGCGCAGCTTGGAGAACAGCTTTTCATAGCCGATCGGGTCGCGGTCCCGGAACTCCAGCCTGGTGAGGCCGTTGTAGTGGCCGGAAGCCTGCGTGCGCTCGATGATCGCGTCGCGGCACGCCTTGAGGCTCTCGCCGCTCTTCAGCAGGTTACCCAGACCCACTTCCTTGTTGCTCATGATGTTCATGGCGTGTCTCCTTAGTTCACTTGCTTGAGATGGAACAGGCGGTGCTTGTCGATCGTGGTCTCGAAGCCTTCGGGCACCACGAAGGTGGTGGCATCGGATTCGATGATGGCGGGGCCCACGATGTGATTGCCGGCCTTGAGCGACTCCATCTTCCAGAGCGCGGCGTCGACCCACTTCTTGTGGCGATAGAAGGGGCGTGTACCCAGATACGCTTGCTGGGGCGGCGTCGGTCCGGCATCCGGATCCTCCGGCAGCACCGGTTTCTGGGTGGTGACCATGCCGCGCAGGATGGCGCCCGTGATCGAGAAGCCCAGTTCCGGCGAGCGGGCGGAGCTTGCGTAGACGCGGCCATAGGTGGTCTCGAAGGCCTCGACGATCTGGTCCCAGTCGGCGGCCGTGCCGGCCGTGGCGACCGGTGAGACGATCTCGAGGTCGTTGAGCTGACCCATGTACTGCATCTTGTAGCCCGGAATCAGAATGACGTCCTTCGCCTTGAAGCCGTTGTTCTCGAATTCCTCGATGACCTTGACCGCCAGTTCTGACCAGGCTTCCTGCAAGGTCTTGCAGGCCGCTGCCTTGTCAGCGTCCGGCGCGAACTGGGCCACGCCGAGATCCACCGACTTGTCGTAGCGATACTCGAAGTCGGCGCAGGCGCAGCCGAACGCCGAGAAGCCGGCTGCCCAGGCGGGCACGACCACGTCCTTGAAGCCCACCCCCTCGGTATAGCCGTAGGTGTGAACAGGGCCCGCTCCGCCATAAGAGAAGCAGGTGAATTCCGCCGGGTTGTAACCCTTGGCGCTGATGTTGGCGCGCAGGTACTCGGACAGGGTAAGGTCCAGCAGTTCGATGACGCCGGCGGCGGCATCTTCCACCGACAGGCCCAGCGGATCCGCGATCTGGTCCTTGATGTGCTGGCGCGCGCGTGCCACGTCGAGCTTGATGGCGCCACCGAGGAAGTTGTGCGGATTCAGGTAGCCCAGCACGACGTGGCAGTCCGACACGGTGACCGTGTCGAGGCCGCTCTCGGGCCAGCAGGTGCCGACACGGTAGCCGGCACTGTCGGGGCCGAGCTTGATGGACTTGCTGTAGGGGTCGAGGCGCACGAAACTGCCAGCGCCCGCGCCGACGGAATCCATCGCCACGAGAGGCAGC
>DATBXG010000630.1:0-9920 GCA_036514415.1 Paraburkholderia sp. | reverse complement strand
CCACGCCGCCGAACCGGGCCGCCGCAGATCGATTTCAATCGCGCGCCGCTGCGACGGCATTTCGATGCGCACGGGCACATCCGGCTCGCCGTCGAGGCAATGAAAGCGGTCGATGATCTGCGGATCGTCGAAACGATAGTGCGTCGCGCCGGGCGCGGCCTCGGTCGTCGTGCCGTCGTCCTTGAACTGACGGCGATGAACGTTGCGCGGCAGCGCAATCGTCGTCTCGCCGCGCTGCGCGTGCGGCAGCGCGAAATAGAAATGGTGGCCGGCGTAGTACGGCAAGGGCGTGTCGCCCGTGTTCGTCGTGGTCAGCTCAACGTCGAGCGACGTTTCGTCGGCGAGACGGTAGGCAGCCTCGAAGCGAAAGCCGAATGGGTAGATCGCACGCGTTTGCGCGCTGTCGGTCAGCGTCATGCGCACGCCGTCGCCTTGCGGCGCGACTTGCGCCGCGAACGGCAGATCGCGCGCGAAGCCGTGCAGCGGGACGTCGCGCACCACGCCATGCGAGTCGCGCCAACGGCCGGCCTGGCCATCCACCCACTGCCGCGCGATGAACGGGAACAACAGCGGATTGCCGCCGCGGATCAGCCCCGGCTTGCTCCAGTCCGGCGCAGCGGGCCAATGGATGATGGGCGCGCCGTCGATCTCCCACGAGAGCAGACGCCCGCCCGCCTGCGGCGCCACGAGCAGACGCGAAGCGCCGCGCACGAGTTCGATGACGTCCTGGTTCTGAAACTGGGGCATTTTTTGCTCGATCGGAAGAGGTCAGGTGCCCGCGCGCAGCGAACCCGCGAACTCGGGTTCGGGCAGCCCGCGCACGCCGGCGTCGATGGCGAACACCAGTCCGTCCAGCTCGCCGGTTTGCGGCGGACAGATCGTCGTGACGTAAAGCACGTCGAGGTTCGCACCGCCGAACGCGCACATCGAAGGCTTCGCAACCGGCACGGCCACGCTGCGCTCGAGCCGCCCTGCGGGCGTGAAGCGCAGCAACCGGCCCGCGTCGTTCGCACAGATCCAGTAGCAGCCGTCCGCGTCGACCGCGGCGCCGTCGGGGCGCCCCGTGTAGTCGTGCAGATCGGCGAACACGCGGCGATTCGTGGGCACGCCGTCGTCGATGTCGTAATCGAAGGCCCAGATCAAACGGCTCGACGCATGCGAATCGGAGAGGTACATCGTGCGGCCGTCCGGCGACCACGCGAGGCCGTTCTGCGTGCACAGCCCGTCCACCACAGGCGCCGACAAGCCGTCCTGCGCCGTATAGCGATAGAGCTTGCCCGCCGGATTGGGCTCCGCAGCGTCCTGCACCATCGTGCCGGACCAGAAGCGGCCCTGACGATCGCAGCGCCCGTCGTTGAAGCGCATGCGCGCGGCCTCGTGCGCCACGTCCGCCAGCGGCCGCACGCTGACCTTGCCTGCCCGCGCATGCGGGGCCGGCTCGTGCAAGGTCAGCGCGAAAAGCCCCGTTTCCAGCGCCGCGAGCACGCCGCCGTCACGGGCAAACGCGAAGCAGCCGATGCGCTCGGGCAGCGCCCACTCGGTGCGGCGCGCCGTATCGGGCGCATAGCGCACGAGCGTTTGCGCGGGAATGTCGACCCAGTAGAGCGCGCCTTCGCCGGCGCGCCACACCGGGCACTCGCCCACCGACGAGCGGCGCGCATCGCGTGCTTCGAGCGGACGCACCGGCGGCGTCAGCACCGCGTCGTTCGACACCTGCGTGCTCAACGCTGCGCCTTCTTCCATGCCTCGTAGGCCGCAAGCGTCGCCTCGTTCGGCGGATAGGTGCCCGGCAGCGCCGCGCCCGCTTCGATGCGCCCGGTGATGAAGCGCTCGAGCGTTTCCTGCTCCGTGGCGTCGCGCGCGACTTCCTCGGCCAGATGACGCGGAATCACGACCACGCCGTCTGCGTCGCCGACGATGATGTCGCCCGGGAAAACAGCCACGCCGCCGCAGCCGATCGGCACGTTCAGGTCCACCGTATGGTGCTTGCAGAGATTGAGCGGGGCCGAGGCGCCTGCACAGAACACGGGAATGCCGAGCGCGGCGATGGTTGCGCTGTCGCGCACCGGGCCGTCCGAGACCATGCCCGCCACGCCGCGCACCTTCATGCGCGTGGCGAGGATCGAGCCCATCGAGGCGGCGTCGGTCACGCCGCGGCAGTCCTGCACGAGCACCGCGCCCGCGGGCACGGTTTCCACGCCCTTGCGCTGCGGATGCTCGGGATTCTGGAACGCGCTGAGCTGGTCGAGGTCCTCGCGGGCCGGGATGTTGCGCATCGTGAAGGCCGGGCCGACCAGGTTGGGCGCGCCCGGCGCCGGTGCGGCGAGCGGCTTCACGCCTTGCAGGAAGACGTTGCGCAGGCCGCGCTTGAAGAGCTGCGTGGTGAGCGTGGCGTTGGAAACGTGGCGCAGTTGTTCGAGCGCGGCTTCGCTCACGGGGATGGCGGGTGAATTCATCGTGTCTCGTCCGTTGTCGTTTGTCGGGGCGCGCGTGGCGCGGGCGGCGGCTCGAAGGCGTCGAGCGGATGGGTCGCATTGTTGTAATACAACACGGAAATTGTCAACCCGCCGTTGCGCTGCGGGCTGCCCTCGGATGTATGACGACTCGCCGCACGGCGCGGATGAAATCTTCGGTCATACTCTGCCGGCTCCCTCGGCAAGCCCAGGACAAAAGTCAACCAGACAGCGCCTCTAAGGCGCACCTGGCGTCCGACCCCTGCGCGACATCAGGGAAATCCCCAGCGCCTCAAGATTTGCTTTACAACTTTGCGCCAAATAGAATGATGTCTTACATGAAGGGTCAGTGCGCACCGGCACGGCCCTTCATCCCGGCCAGCGGGAGACCAGCAACGCGGCTAGCCACCAGCCAGCACGGGGCGCCACGCACAGAAAGACATCCATTCGGGCTCACCTTCCGGCACCGCTTCGTGCCAGAGCCCGCCAACAGCAGGAGACGAGCAGTGCAACGCAAGACTATCAAGGGGGTACGGTGGTGGATCATCGGCCTCATCATGATCGGCACCATCTTCAACTACCTGGCGCGTAGTTCGCTCTCGGTGGCCGCACCCACGCTGACCGAAACGCTCCACATGACCACGCAGCAGTACTCGTACGTGGTCACGGCCTTCCAGGCCTGCTATGCCCTCTCGCAGCCGATCGCCGGCTTCGTGCTCGACTCCGTCGGCGTCAAGATCGGCTTCGCGATCTTCGCGTTCGGCTGGGCCATTGCCAACATGCTGCACGGCCTCGCCGGCAGCTGGCCCGCGCTCGCGGTCTTCCGCGGCATGCTCGGCATGACCGAAGCCGCGATCTTCCCCGCCGGCATGAAGGCCATCAGCGCATGGTTCCCGGCCAGGGAGCGCTCGGTCGCGACCGGCTGGCTCAACACCGGCACGTCGATCGGCGCGATGCTCGCTCCGCCGCTCGTCGTGTGGTGCATTCTCAAGTTCAACTGGCAGTTCGCGTTCGTGGTGACCGGCGGCGTGGCGCTCGTCTGGGTGGCGCTCTGGCTCGTGTTCTTCAAGATGCCCGGCGAACACCCGAGGCTCTCGAAAGAGGAAGCCGAGTACATCCGCGAAGGCCAGACCGAAGCGCAGAAGTCGACCGGCGGCAAGCGCGCCTCGTTCAAGGAAGTGCTCAAGACGCGCCGCTTCTGGGGCATCGGCATTCCGCGCATGCTCGCGGAACCGGCATGGCAGACCTTCGGCGCGTGGATTCCGCTATACATGGTCACCGTGCGCCACATGAACCTGAAGGAAATCGCGCTGTTCGCGTGGATCCCGTTCCTCGCCGCCGACCTCGGCTGCCTGGTGGGCGGCTACCTCGCGCCGCTCTTCATCCGCTGGTTCGGCTGCTCGCTCATCACCTCGCGCAAGCTCGTCATCACGACCGGCGCGCTGCTCATGATCGGACCGGCCTGCGTGGGCCTCGTTTCCAGCCCGTACGCCGCCATCGCCCTCTTCTGCGTCGGCACGTTCGCCCACCAGACGATTTCGGGCGCCCTGTTCACGCTGGCTTCGGACGTGTTCGGCCAGCACGAGGTCGCCACCGCCACAGGACTCTCGGGCATGTTCGGCTACCTCGGCGCGACGGTGTTCTCGCTCATCGTCGGCATCGTGGCCAGCACGATCGGTTATAACCCGTTGTTCGTGTGCCTGATGCTGTTCGACATGATCGGCGCCTGCGTGGCATGGCGGTTGATCTCGAGCGAGCAACAGGACAACGCGGCCATCCCCGCGCTCGAGCCGTCGCACAAAGTGAAGGCTTGATCGACATATTCACCGGCCGGCGCCCGCGAGGGTGCCGGCTTTCGGCGTTTCTACGTGAGGAAAATCACTGTGAAGAAAGTTGCATTGACCGGCGCAGCCGGCCAGCTCGGCACCGTGTTGCGCAAGGGCCTACTCGAACGCGGCGTGAACCTGCGCTCGGCAGCCGGCTCGAAGCCGCTTGAACCGCTCGTCGCGGGCGAAGACGTGATGCACGGCGACCTGCGCGACCCCGCCGTGGTCGACCGCCTGCTCGACGGCGTGGACGTGCTGATCCACATGGCCGGCACGAGCGTCGAGCGCCCCCTGCCCGAGATCATCGAGAACAACCTGCGCGGCCTCGTCGAAGTCTACGAGGGCATGCGCCGCCACGGCACGAAGCGCATTCTGTTCGCGAGCTCGAATCACGCCATCGGCATGTATCCGGTGGAAGAGAAGCTCACGCTCGACTGCGCGTTCCGCCCGGACGGCTTCTACGGTCTTTCCAAGGCATGGGGCGAATCGCTCGCGCGCCTGTACTGGGACAAGCACGGCATCGAAACCGTGAACGTGCGCATCGGCAGCTGCCTGCCGAGGCCCACCGAGTTCCGTCATCTGAGCACGTGGTTCGGCCATGAGGACCTGTTCCAGCTCGTCGATCGCGTGATCAACGTGGACGAGATCGGCTTCGCCGTGGTGTGGGGCGTGTCGAACAACACGCGCAGCTACTGGATTCAGGAAGGCGCGAACGACGACGCAAAGCGTCTTGGCTACGATCCGAAGCAGAACGCCGAAGACTGGGCTGCCGAGATTCTGGCGCAGAAGAATCCGCTCGATGCCACGGCGCAGCGCTATCAGGGCGGCAGTTTCGCCAGCTTTGATTTCACGCCGGTGGAGCAGCGCGGCAAGCGGTCGTAGTGCTTCGTATCCTCGCGGCTTGAATGAGAAAGCGCCCTACGTGGGCGCTTTTGTGCTGGGATAAGGTGCAATCCCTGGCTCTCACTCGAGCGGCGCGACAGATGCCCCCGCAATGCGATGGCGTTCGAGGGCTTCGGCAACGAAACCGTTGCGTTTCATATCCTCGACGAACTCACGCAACACTTCGACAGCCAGTTGCCCCCGGCTCTTTGCGACACCCATCGCCTGCCGGATCACCATGAAGCGCTCGTCGAGCAAGCGCAATCCCCCGGCCTTCGCGGCATCGGCTTCGAGTTGCTGCTTCACGCCCGCGGCAACTTCCAGTTCCTGCTCGAGGAATGTCTGCACGACCGTCGGCGAAGTCGGGGCGCGCACGATCGGCGCCGCCTTCAGTTCGCGCGTGAGAAATAGATCGTAGGCACTGCCCTTGCCTACCGCCACACGGTTATGCGGCTGATCGACTTCGGCATTGGTGCGGATCGGCGATGCCTCTCGCACCAGATAAAAGCCTTCGATCAGCACATAGGGCGCCGTAAATGCGATGGTTTCGCCGCGCTTCGGATCGACCGCGAAAAAGCCGAAGTCCGCACGCTCATCGCTCACGGCTTCAACCGACTTGCCTGCCGCATCGAACACCACGAGTTCGAGCGGCACGCCGAGGCGTTGTGCGAACGCACGCGCGAGATCGACCGATACGCCAGTCGGCTCGCCCGACTGCGCATCCCGATTCGCGAGGATCGGATTGCCAAGATTGATGGACGCGCGAAGCGTGCCGGTGGGAGCAAATACCTTGACGGTGGCGGAATCGATAGTCATGAGGTAGTTTCAGATTGAACCGTGCGGTGATCGTCCGGCCCGGATTTGAGGATGTCGCGGATGCTCGCCAACGCCTCCAGCGTATGCAAAAGGTGCTGCCGAAGTGCCTCCGACGCCTCTTCGTTGCGGTCGCGCCCGAGGACGAGTGTATCCGAATGGGTGCTGGGCACGAAGCGCAGCGGCAGGCAACATCAGGATAATCTCCATACACCCTCCAGATCACCCTAATCGAGCGGAACCGTCAGCCGGTCGATCACAGCTTGCGTTTCGGGCCGCACGCCACGCCACCATACAAAGGCCTCCGCGGCCTGCTCCACCAGCATGCCAACGCCATCAGCCACTCCCGCGACACCGGCATTGCGCGCCAGCCGCAAGAATGGTGTGAGACGCTTGCCATAAGCCAGTTCGTAGGCCGTGCCACTCGGGCTGAAAACCCCGGGCGGGACAGGCGGCAGATCGCCGGTAAGGCTCGCGGACGTCGCGTTGACCACCAGGTCGAAGCGCCCCATCCGGTCGAGTTCGCCGTAAGCGCACGCGGTTATCGGTCCATGCCGGGCCAGTTGCGACGCCAGCGCTCGCGCCTTCTCGACATGACGATTCGCAATCACCAGTTCTACGGGACATGCGCCCAGAAACGGCAGCAACGCGCCGCGTGCCGCGCCACCCGCGCCGAGCAGCAACACGCGCTTGCCCGCGAGCGGTGCGTGCAGATTCACCTCGATATCGCGCAGCAGACCGATACCGTCGAAGTTCTCGGCGAGAATCCGCCCGCCCTCGAACTTGAACGCATTCGCCGCGCCCGCGAGCGTTGCGCGCTCGCTGCGCTCGTCGGCCATCCCGAACGCAGCCAGCTTGAACGGCGCGGTGATGTTCATGCCCTTGCCGCCTGCCGCGATGAATTCGCGCACCGTAGCCGCGAACGCCTCATCAGGCTCGCGCGGGCCCTCGATCGCCGTGTAGTGCATCGCCTGCTGCGTCGCCTGGGCGAAAAGCCCATGAATCAACGGCGATTTCGTGTGGCCAACAGGATTGCCAACCACTGCATAGGTATCGCTCATCGTCACCTCACTTGTCGAACAGCACGCCGTCTGTTTGCATCGCATCGATCTCGGCGGGCGTGAACCCCAGCGATTGTGCGACTTCGGCATTGTGCTGGCCCAGATCGGGGGCGACCTCGCGTATCGTGGTGTCGCACGCGGAGAAGCGAAACGGCAGATTCGGCAGGCGCAGCGTGCCATAGCGCGGATGTTCCTGTTCAACGATCATGCCGCGGGCCTGAATCTGCGGATCGGCGATCACTTCGTCGATGCGTTGCACCTTCGCGCAAGGCACATCGATGCCATCGAGCAGTTCGAGAATCTGCGCCACCGTGCGCGCCGCGACCCATGGCTCGACCACGGCGAGAATCTCCAGCCGATGCGTGTTGCGTCCCACGCTGTTGTGAAAGCGTGCGTCGGCGCCAAAACCGCGCGGGCCGCCGTTCGCTTCCATCAGCGCGGCGAAGCGCTTCCATGCATCGTCCACCTGAGCCGCGATCACCAG
The DNA here is from genome assembly GCA_036514415.1 of Paraburkholderia sp. Taxonomy (GTDB): domain Bacteria; phylum Pseudomonadota; class Gammaproteobacteria; order Burkholderiales; family Burkholderiaceae; genus Paraburkholderia. The sequence goes on along the minus strand of DATBXG010000630.1, from coordinate 2,401 downwards.
ATCGCCGTCGGTCGCGCGAAACACACCGTATAGCGTCGAGCCCGGCATGTCGTGACCGGTCTGTTCGGGGAGAACATCTGCAAGCGTGTAGCACTGGACCGCGTACTCGTGCATCGACACGAGGGTGTCGTAGAGCGCCATGTCGATATGCTGCCCGCGCCCGCTTTGCACGCGGCCGAGCAGCGCCGCGTTGATCGCCGCGACCGAGTGAATGCCCGTGTACATATCGCCGAGCGAAATGCGCAGCAGCGGCGGACGTTCGCCCGGTGTGCCGACCATCTGCATGATCCCGCTTTTCGCCTCGGCGATCAGGCCGAAACCCGCGCGGTGGGCGTCCGGCCCGCTGTGGCCATACGCCGAAATCGAGCAGTAAACCAGCCCCGGATTGCGCGCGCAAAGCGCTTCGTAGCCAAGGCCGAGCTTGTCGAGCGCGCCGGGACGATAGTTCTCGACGAACACGTCCGCCGAATCGCAGAGCCGCTCCATGAAGGTTTTGCCGCGCGGGTCCTTCATGTTGACGCTGACGCCGCGCTTGCCCATATTGAGTTGCAGAAAATAGCCACTCGAGCGGTCGTCAAGCACGGTCGCGTGCTGGCGTCCCGCATCGCCGCTGCCGGGTCGCTCGACCTTGATCACTTCCGCGCCGAGCGCCGCGAGGCAACGCCCCACATACGGACCCGCAAGAAAGTGGCTGTAATCGACTACGCGAATCCCTTCGAGTGGACGAGCCTGCTTCATTGTGCGGCTCCCGGCCGGCGCGGCACCATCAGGCGATGCTCGCCACGCTGCACGACTTCACCATGCTGATTGATGAGTTCCGAAGGCAGAATCACGATGCCCCACTCGCGACGGCTCTTGCTCGGGCGCATCGAACCGACGCGAAACTTCACATGCAGCACGTCGTTGACCTTGATTGGCAGAACGAAGTCCCAGCTCCAGCCCAGCGACATGCCCGGCAGAAAGCGGTAATCGCTCTGCGTCTTGAGGCCATCCGCAATGGAAAGACCGAACAGTCCGTGCGCTACCAGGCAGCCGAAATGGCTAGCATTCGCGTACTCTTCGTCGACGTGCACAGGCGTCTGATCGCCGGTGAGATTCGCATACGCGAGAATGCGTTCTTTCGTGACGGTGTAGTCCGGGCTCACGCATTCGTCGCCTTCGCGCGCGTCGTCCCAGTATTTTTCGACGATGGTCATGTCATGCCTCCGCGCGCGGATCGATGGCGAGCGCCTGCGCAACGCAGCGCGCGGGTTTCGCCTGAATGAATTCGATGGCCAGGCCATCGGGCAGGCGCAGCCAGTTCGCACCTTGCGGCATCGGCTGCACGTCATGGCGGCGGGCAGCGACGAGGGCGGCTTCGACGTCTTCGCACATGATGCCGAGATGACCGAGCCGCCCTTCAGGGCCCTTGAAATCCGGCATGTGGATAAACTGCATGCCGCCGAGCGTCCAGTACTGGCGCGGCGTTTCAGGCGTGCCGTCAACCTCGCGCATCGTCATGCCGAACACGTCCTCGAAAAAGCGGATGTGCCAATGGATGTCGCGCACGAAGATGGCGACGTGTTCGAGATAGGCTTTCGGCGCACTCATGCTTTGCCTCCCTCTTTCCGGCGATCGGCCATCGCGCGCTCGACACCCTTGATGCACGCAACGAGCGTGGCGTTGACGGGCGTAGGCACGTCGTGGCGCGCGCCCCAGCGCACGACCGAGCCGTTGATGAAGTCGATTTCGGTAGCAGCGCCTTTTTCGAGGCTTTGCAGCATCGACGTCTTGAACGCGGCGGGCAAGCCCTCAGCGGCAAGCGTCCACGCCTGCTCGGGATCGCTCATCGACAGCGTGACGCCCGCCGCCTGCGCGGCCGCGATCGCTTCGGCGACGGCCGCCAGTGAAGTGGCCTTGAGCAACGGTTCGTCATAAAGCTGGCCATAGGTCAGCGACGTGATGCCAGTCAGCGCGCCCGTTGCGACGTTCACGAGCAGTTTGTCCCACATGGCGCCGACGATGTTGTCGCTGACCTGCGTTGCGAGGCCCGCGCTGTCGAATGCCCCGGCGATGCGTTGAACGCGATCCGTCACGCGTCCGTCCAGCTCGCCGATGATGGTGTGCTTGCCCACGACGCCCGACTCGATGTGCCCCGCGCCGCGCAGTACGCCGCCCACATAGGTCTTGCCCGCGAGCACGCGTTCGCGACCCACGGCGTCGGCAAGAACGTCTTCGTGACCGAGGCCGTTCTGCAGCGACAGCACCAGCGTTTCCGGCCCCACCAGCGCCTGGGCGCCGCGAATCGCCGCGTCGGTATGGAACGATTTGACGAGCACGATGACGACTTCAGCGGCCCCCGCTTCGCCCGGCTCGGTAGTCGCCCGGACTTGCACCTGGCGCGAGCCGCGCGCGTCGTCGA
>DATBXG010000629.1:0-4455 GCA_036514415.1 Paraburkholderia sp. | reverse complement strand
GCTCTCAATCGACTCCGGCTTGAGTGCGTCGAGTACGAGCTGGTGCCAGCACCCGTCGGGTGCTTTCCTGTCGCCCTTGGTGCCACAGACAACCAGCCGCTCGGCCGCGCGCGTCATGCCGACGTAAAGCAGCCGTCGGTATTCGTCGCGCGCGGCCTCGAGCGCCCGTGTCCGCGCCTCAGCCATCGGTCCAGCGTCCTTGTCTTTAGCAACCGCCCAGATCAGCGCCTCGGCAGTCGGTGCCGCGCCCGGAATCGGCGTGGTGAGCAAGCGCGGCGGGTGCGCGCCTTCCGGCCGTGTCGTTGTGCCGTCGATCAGGATGACGTTCTTCGCCTCGAGGCCCTTGGCGCCGTGCACGGTCATCACGCGCACTTCGTCGCGCTTAAGCTCCATGTCGCGCTTGACCTCGCTTTGCGCGGCGCGCACCCAATTAAGGAAGCCCTGCAGCGACGGCGTCTCGCGCCGCTCGTAATCGAGCGCGAGGTTGAGGAACTCGTCGAGCGGATCGGACGCCTCGATGCCGAGCCGCGCAAGGAAATGCTCGCGGCCCTTAAGCGCGCCGAGAACGTACGCATAGAATGCAAACGGCTTAAGGCTGCGCGCTAGGAGGGAAAGCTTGTCGAGCGATTCTGCGACGTCGCCGAACCTCCGATCCTCGCTCGCCTTAGCGCGCAGCATCGAATGCAACGGGCGCTTGCGGTCATACGCCAAAGCGTAGAGCTGCTCCTCGGACAATCCGAACAACGGACCCTTCAGCACTGTGGCGAGCGCCAGATCGTCATCAGGCAACAGCAGCGCATCGCCGAGCACGAGGAGGTCCATCACCGCGATGTGCTCGATCAGCACCAGACGGTCAGCGCCAGCCACCGCGACGGCCTCACGCTTGAGTGCGCGGATTACCGCTTCGAACAGCGGGCCGCGCTGGCGCACGAGGATTAGCACATCGCGCGGCCGCGTGCCGTCCGCGCACCAGGCTTTGACCGTACGCGCAATCTTGCCTGCGAGCTTGATCGACGGGCTGGTCTCGCTGGTCGTGTCGAATGGCGCGTCCCAGCCTTCCTTGCCCTTATCCTTTTCGTCGGGCGCGATGAGGTCCCAGATTTCCACTTCGCCAGGCGCATCTTCATAAACGGCCTGGTGGACGGTGCGCACCTGGTCGTGACTGAGGCCGCGGAATGCCGCTTCGCGCGCGAAGACAGTATCAACGGCGCTCAGCACGACAGGACCTGAGCGAAACGAATAATCGAGCCGCTCCTCCGCAAACAGGGCTTCGTTTGCGGCAAACAGCGCCTTGAAATGGCGCCGGTTTTCGGCGAAGGCAAGCGGCGCAGCGCCCTGGAAGGAGAAGATTGACTGCTTCTCGTCGCCGACCGCGAAAACGGTGCGCCTGACGTCCTCGCGCGCGCCGCCTTCAACAAATTCCGCGACTAGGGCCTTGATGATCTCCCATTGCTTCTGGCTGATGTCCTGCGCCTCATCGATCAGCACATGGTCGATGCCGAGATCAAGCTTGTAGAGTACCCAGGCGGCAGCGGTGTTCTTGAACAAGGCGAGCGTCTTGTCGATCAGGTCCTCATAGTCCAGTAGTCCGCGCTTCTCCTTGGCGGCGCGATAACGCTCGAGCACTGCGTTGGTGACAGTCAGCAGCGCCGCGCTGCGGTCCCGCGCGCGCAGCGCGAATTCGCGTCCCACCAGCGCGCAAACGCGGTCCTGTTCTTCGAGGAGGCGTTCGGCCCATTGCGGAAACTTCTTTGCCAAGGGCTTGGTGATGATGCTCTCGCGCCGCTTGCGCGCGTCGGTGCAGAAGACGTCGAGGTAGAGATCAACGCGCTCGCGGCCGCTGGTCTGCCCGGCGGCAACAAGAGCGTGGGCGCGATCATTGTCGCTATTCGAGCCGGCCGAAAATATTTCGATCAGCGCCGGCCACTCGGATGGCGGGATGTGGGAGCCGGAAAAATATTCGGCTTCGACGGCTTGCAGGCTGTCGCCGGACGTGAGGTCGAAGCTGCGGGTTAGCTCCTCGATCGCCTGGCGCACGCCGCCCGCGCGCGCCACCCATTCGGTCACCCTGTCGCGCTGGCCGATCGCTTCCTCAATCACTTCCTTGAATGTGGTGTCCGCGGCGGCGGTGATTGCCACGACGAGCGCGCGGCCAAGCTCGCCTTGAGGATCGGCGGCAGCTTGCAGCATCACTTCCAGCGTCAGCGCGTGCAGCAGTTGCGAGGTCGCAGCGTCGTCGAGCACTTCGAAGCGCGCCGCCACGTCCGCCTCAAAGGGAAATTGATGCAGCAGCCGCGTGCAGAAGGCGTGGATCGTCTGAACTTTCAGGCCACCCAGCGTCTCCAGCGCCTGGGCGAAGAGGCGGCGCGCTTGGGCGCGTTGGCGCACGTCGGAGGGCTTGCCGGTGCTCGCCCTGATCTTCTTATCGAGCGCGGCGTCGTCGAGCGCGGTCCATTCGGACAGGGTATCGAACACGCGCGTCGCCATGTTGGCAGCCGCCGCCTTAGTGAAGGTGATACAGAGGATTTTTTCCGGTGCGGTGCCGCGCAGCAGCAGGTTGATCACGCGCTGCGTTAATACGTGCGTCTTGCCCGAGCCGGCATTGGCGGAGACAAACACCGAGCGGGCGGGGTCAGCGGCCGCGAGCTGGCGCTCGAGCACTGCCGAACGAATTTCGCGTCGCGCGCTCATGCCGAAGGGCCTTCCCACTCGCTTTCGCCACCGGAAGACGCCCATTCCTTCACGCGCGCGAGATGGTCGTACTCGCCATAGTGCTTCTGCCACATCGGATGCACGAGCGAGCGGTAGGGCTCGCCGTCGATCAGGAATTTCGCGGCGATGCCGGTGAGCTTGGCCTTGGTGATGTCAGCAAACGAATCCGGCGTGCCTTTATCCTTAAAATCGATATTCTTGATCTCCCCGGCCGGTTCGCCACCCCGCAGGCGCACATAGGTGAGCTCAGCCACCGAGCCGCTGGGAATTTCGGCGAAGCCGCCGCCGCGCAGAATCGCGGCCTCTAGCGTGAGCTGCGGCGCGAGCCCGGTGCGCACCTGTGGCTCGGTCGGTGGTTGCCCGGTCTTGTAGTCGAGGATGGCGTAAGCTCCGTCCCGTCGGCGCTCGATACGGTCGGCGCGCGCCGACAACGAGAAGGTCGTGCAGCCGAGCAAGATTTTCAGCTCGCCACGGATTTCGGCATGCACCGAGGCGAGGGCGGGCCGCCGCCTGCGTTCCCAGTCAGTGAACCATGCGACGATGCGTAGGAAGCGTGGCCACCAGAACGCATTGGCTTCCGGATAGTCTTCCAAATGCGCAAAGCTTTGCCGGCCGAGCGCGATCAATTCCTTTTCCGGATGGGCGGGAAGCACGGCGGCAAAGCGCCTGGTGAAATTGCCGATTGCTTCATGGATCACGCTGCCGCGGTCGGCGGCGCCTGGAGGCGTATCGACCGCTTCGAGCGGGTGCAGGTCAAGCACGTATTTGGCGTAGATCGTATAGGGATCGCGCAGCCAGTTCTCGATGTCGGTGACCGACAATTTGTTCGGGCGCGCTTCGAGCGGCGGCGACGGCTGCGGCCGCGCGACCGGCTGCGGCTTGGCGGGCGGTGCGTCGAGTGCCTCGGCCCAGGCGAGATAGGGCGCGCCGCGCTGGCATATTTCCTTCCAGCGCTGTGGACCAGCAAGCGCCGCGATCCGTTGAAGGAAGCGCGAGGCGACCGTCGGCGCACCGTTGCTCTTGACGGCGCGCGTGAGAACGACCTCCTTGGCGCCGAGTGCCTGCGCGAAATCGTGAGCGGCAAGGCCGACGCGCCGCTCCGGCAGATCGAGCCCGAGCGCGAGCCGCATCGGACGGCTGAGCCAGGGATCGCTGCGCACGTCGGGCGGCCAAGTCGCTTCGTTCAGCCCGCCCAGCACGATGAGGTCGATCAATTGCAGACGCGCTTCGAGCGGCCCGAAGATGCGGATGCGCACACCCTCCTGCTCGCGCATGCGCACAATGCGTGCGGCGAGCGCGGCGTGGAACAGCTCGGGATAGTCGTCGGCCGATACCTTGAGCTCGTTGGCAGCATGGGCGTTCACGGCTTCCTCGAAGGCGAGCGCCAGCGCCTCGCCATCCTTGCCGGTGAACACCACGCTTTCATTTTTAGCATCGCTTCCGAGTTTGATGACGCAGTCGCGATGACGTTCGGCAAATCGGGCAAGCGGAAGTGACGACGCAGCGGTCGTGAGCGGTGCTAGTGCGTCGCCCAGCGCCTTGACGAGAGCTTCCGCGGCGGCGAGATCGCCGTTGCTCACCAGGCGGCGTGGGTCGCGCGGGTGCAGGCTATCGCGCTCCGCGCGAAAGGTTGCGAGCGCATGTAATAGCCCGGCGATGCCGGTCTTGGGGCGCGGTCCCCGCAGCACCGCGCGCTCGAGCGCGGCTACCGTGCGCAAGTGCGCGTTGGCGGGCGCGCCGAGC
>DATBXG010000628.1:0-6332 GCA_036514415.1 Paraburkholderia sp. | reverse complement strand
GGCTACTGGTATCACCGCTGGCAGCATCGCTTCGGCGTGTGGTGGGAACTGCACGCCGTGCATCACAGCCAGCAGCAGATGTCGCTGTGGTGCGACGATCGCAACCATTTCATCGACGACATCGTTCAGGCCGCGTTCTTTGCGGGTATCTCGCTCTTTATCGGCGTGCCGCCCTCGCAGTTCGTCGTGCTCGTGGCCGTGAGCAACTTCATGCAAAGCGTGCAGCACGTGAATGCGCGGCTCGACTTTGGCTGGCTGCTCGAGCGCATCGTGGTGAGCCCGGCGTTTCATCGCCGCCATCATGCGATCGGCTATGGCCACGAAGGCACGCGCTACGGCTGCAACTTCGGCGTGCTGTTTCCGTGGTGGGACGTGATGTTCCGCACGGCGTCGTGGAACAAGGAACATGAGCCTACCGGCATTCGCGACCAGTTGCCCGCGCCGAATGGCCGGGGCGCGAACTATGGCGAAGGCCTGCTCGCGCAGCAGTGGTTTGCGCTCGTGCGCATCGCGCGGCGCCTCGCGGGCAAGGGGTATCCGATGGGAGACGCGGCGCGCTGATCTGCGCGACGTTCGTGGTGGTTCCTCGTGCGAGGCGGTCTTCGGGCCGCCTCGTTTCGTTTCAGGATGACGTTTCGGGATGCCGCTGGCACGCCGGATGCGATAATCGCGCATTCATCCCCTACACATGCATGATGCGCGCGTCAAAAGCGCAGTTGGAGAATATCTTGAGCCGTATCGACAATCCGCAGCACGACCAGGAAGTCGGCGTGGCCGACGCCACCCAGGACACGACCCGCATCGACGACACGCGCATCGGCGCCGTGCGTCCGCTCATTTCGCCCGCGCTGCTGCTGGACGAGCTGCCCGTGCCGCAGGAGACGCAAACACTGGTCGAAACGAGCCGCGGCGAGATCGCCGAGGTGCTCGCGCATCGCGACGACCGGCTCGTGGTGGTGGTGGGCCCGTGCTCGATCCACGACCACGACCAGGCGATCGAATACGCGAAGCTGCTCAAGGCGAAGGCCGACACGCTCAAGGACGATCTGCTGATCGTCATGCGCGTGTACTTCGAGAAGCCGCGCACGACGGTGGGGTGGAAGGGCTATATCAACGACCCGCGTCTGGACGGCAGCTTCCGCATCAACGAGGGCTTGCGCGCGGCGCGCCAGCTGCTGCTCGACATCAACGCGCTGGGCCTGCCCACGGCCACGGAATTTCTCGATCTGCTGAGCCCGCAATTCATCGCCGACCTCGTCGCGTGGGGCGCGATCGGCGCGCGCACGACCGAGAGCCAGAGCCACCGTCAACTGGCCTCGGGCCTGTCGTGCCCGATCGGCTTCAAGAACGGCACCGACGGCGGCGTGCAGGTGGCCACCGACGCCATCGTCGCGGCGCGCGCGAGCCACGCGTTCATGGGCATGACGAAGATGGGCATGGCCGCGATCTTCGAAACGCGCGGCAACGACGACTGCCACGTGATCCTGCGCGGCGGCAAGAGCGGGCCGAACTACGACGCGGCCTCGGTGGCGGCATGCTGCGCGTCGCTCGCGAAGGCGGGGCTGCGCGAGCAGGTCATGATCGACTGCTCGCATGCGAACTCGAACAAGGCGCATCAGCGTCAGATCGACGTCGCGCGCGATATCGGCGTGCAGCTCGAAGGCGGGGAAAAGCGCATTGTCGGCGTGATGATCGAGAGCCATCTCGAAGAGGGCCGCCAGGATCTGAAGCCGGGCGTGCCGCTTCAGCGCGGCGTGTCGATTACGGATGCGTGCATCAGCTGGGCGCAGACGGCGCCGGTGCTCGACGGGCTGGCGCAGGCCGTGCGCGCGCGGCGCAAGGCGGCGGGCTGAGGACTGCGCCGCCTACGGCTGCGCGCAAGCGGATGTGCCGCGGGGCAGCGACTAGCGCGCCTTCCCGCGAGTTCCTTTCTTTGCCCCCGCAATCCGCGGCGCCTCCTTCACCGGCGCCGCGACCCCGACACTCGCATTCAACTGCTCGAGCCACGAAAGCGCGTCGGCATACGCGAGGAATTGCTGGAGATACCCCGGCGACACTTCGCGCATGAGCGAGAGCGCGCGATGCACGAGGCTGCTCGAATTGAGCGGCCCGGCGTTCCTCGGCACCTGGTCCAGCGACTGCCGCAACTGCTTTTCGGTCCGCACGCGCGACCAGGTTCTGCGAAAGTATTCGACCAGCTCCGGGTCCGGCTCGTGCCGCACGCGCGTCGCCGGTCGGGCCGGCGACGCGCGCGCGAGCGAATCGACGAGGCGGCCCAGCTCGCTCCTCGCTGTATCGTCGTCCAGCACGCGCGTCGTGATCTTCGCTGACTCGCGCGCGAGGTCGCCTGCGAAGGCGTTGAGCAGAAGCGCCAGGCGCGCGTCCATGAGGCGCCGCGCTTCGCCCGCGTGCGCGGCGGCGCGCCGCTCCAGCGCCTCGATCAAATGAAAGCGCACCGGGTCGAGCCGGTCGGCGCCGCGCGCGCGCCAGGCGTCGAGCAGGGCGCGAGTGTCGGTTGCCTTGGGCGCGGCAGGTGCGAGATGCGGGCCCGCGTCATTCACCATGCTTGCCCTCGCCGGCAGTCGGCCGCGGCACCGGCGCGATCTCGACGCGGCGGTTTTTCGCGCGGCCAGATTCGTCGGTGTTCGCGCTCACCGGCTGCTCGGAGCCGAACGCGGCCGCGAACACCGACTTCGCCGGGACACCCTCATCGATGAACGCGCGCGTGACCGTGAGCGCGCGTTCGGCTGAAAGCTCCCAGTTGTCGGCGAAGCGGCGGTTGCCCGCGTGCACCTGCTGATCGTCGGCGAAACCGCTCACCATCAGGATCTCGTCGCGGCTCTTCAGATACGCCGTGAGCGGCCCCGCGAGGCTCTTGAGCAGATCGCGGCCCTGCGGCGTCAGCTGGTCCGAGTTCAGCGCGAACAGCACACTGCCGCTAATGCCGATGCGCCCGTTCACGAGCGTCACGCGCCCTGCCGCGAGCGGGCCCGCGAGCGCTTCTTCGAGCGTCTTGCGCCGCTGCGTCTCGGCCTTGCGCTGCTTGACCTCGTCCGCGAGGCGGCTCGACAGTTCGAGCTGCATGCCGACCACGCCCACGAGAATCAGCAGGAACGCGCCGAGCAGCACCGACATCAGGTCGGCGAACGCGGGCCAGACCGGCGCAGCGGGGGCTGCGCCGCCGTCGATTTCGTCGTTCATGCCGCGTCCACTCCGGCGGTGGCGCGCTGGCTGGCGAGTTGCTGCAGGTTCTCGACGATCTGCTTCTGCGACAGCATGCTCAGGTCGATCACTTCACGCGCCTGCGCGACGTAGTAGGCGAGCTGGTCGTCGCTGCGCGCGAGCGACTTGTCGAGCGCGGCCTCGATGCGCTCCAGATGCGCCACGAGCTTGTCGTTCGATTCGCCGAACACGGTGACGGCCGCGCCGAACGCGTCGCCAAGGCTCGCCACTTCCACGGCGCTCCCGCTCACCTGCGCGGCGATCGCGCCCAGCTTGCCGCTTTCTGCCTCGACGTTCGCGCTGAACTGGCCGCCCACGCGCTCGAGCAGATCCGCCGACGTGGAGACGAGCGCGTCGATCGCCGAACGCTGCTCGGTGGAGGCGCGGTTCACGGCGTCGAGCAGGGTTTCGAGCGTGGCGAGCAAGCGGTTGCGCTCGTCGAGCATCGCGGTGTCGCGCACCATGCTGTCCGAGAGCTTCTGGCGCAGTTCCGCGATGACTTCGGCTGCGGCCTGCGGCGCGACCGACGCGGCCTGCACGAGGCTGCCGATTTCGGCGATCGTGCTGGCGTTATGGGCCTGCGACTGCGTGGTGATATCGCTGGCGGTCCGGGCGAGGGTCTCGCAGATTTCCTGCTGCCGTTGTGCAGTGGCCGCGCTCGTGGCTTCCCATTCCTTGCGCAGCGCGGCGGACATCGTGGCAAGCGACGCGGTCCACGCTTCGAGACGTTGCTCGTCGCGCGCGGAGATTTCCGCATGCAGGTTCGCGGCGGCCTTCGGCGCTTCGGCAGCCGCTTCCACCAGACGGTCGATTTCGGCGATCGTCTTGCTTGCCTGTTGCTGCGATTGCGTAGCGATGTCGTTCGCGGTTTGCGCGAGCGTTGTGCAGATTTCCTGCTGTCGTTGCGCGGTGGCCGCGCTCGTGACCTCCCATTCCTTGCGCAGTGCGGTGGACATCGTCGCAAGCGATGCGGTCCATGCTTCGAGACGTTGCTCGTCGCGCGAGGAGATTTCCGCATGCAGGTTCGCGGCGGCCTTCGGCGCTTCGGCAGCGGCTTCCACCAGACGGTCGATTTCGGCGATCGTCTTGCTTGCCTGTTGCTGCGATTGCGTAGCGATGTCGTTCGCGGTTTGCGCGAGCGTTGTGCAGATTTCCTGCTGTCGTTGCGCGGTGGCCGCGCTCGTGACTTCCCATTCCTTGCGCAGCGCGGTGGACATCGTGGCAAGCGATGCGGTCCATGCTTCGAGACGCTGCTCGTCGCGCGAGGAGATTTCCGCATGCAGGTTGGCAGCGGCCTTCGGCGCTTCGGCAGCCGCTTCCACCAGGCGGTCGATCTCGGCGATCGTATGCGTTGCGTGCTGCTGCGATTGCGCGGCGATATCGTTCGCGGTTTGCGCGAGCGTCGCGCAGATTTCCTGCTGACGCTGCGCGCTCGCCGTGCTCGTGACTTCCCATTCCTTGCGCAGCGCAGCGGCCATCGTCGCGAGCGCTTCGGCCCAGCTTGCAAGCCGCGCTTCGTCGCGCGCACCGAGCTTCGATTGCAAGTCCGCATGCGATTCGTCCACGGCACGCAGCAGCGATGCCGAGTGCTGTTCGAATGCGGCCGCCGCTGTGGCGAGCGCCTGCTGGTTGCCGGCAGCGAGCTTTTCGCCCGTGCGTTCCTGTTGGGCGAGCGCCGCTTGCCACGCTTGCGACATCGTTCCCGATGACTGCTCGAAACGCGACGACACGCCTTCGAGCAGGCCCTCGGCGCGTTGCTCGAAGCTTGCGTTGAAGCGCTCGAGCGCGCCGCCCAGGTCGGCGGCGAGCGCCGCGTTCGTCTCGCGGTGCTGTGCGAGCGCGCGGTTCCAGATTTCGGCGACGTTCGCCGTGGAGGCCTCGAAGCCGCTCGCGAGCCCTTCGAGCTGCCGCTGCACGGCCTGCGTGAGCGCGCCTTGCATCGACGCCGATTCGCGCGCGAGGCCCGCCATGGTCGCTTCCACGACCGGCTGGAGCGCCGCGCCCGCGGCACGTGCGCTTTCGGCGGCGCTCGACTTGAGCGACTGGCCCACGGAGGTCGCGAGGCGGCTCCAGGCGGTCTCGGCATTGGCGGCGAAGGCCTGCTGGCTCGCGATCTGCTGCTCGTGCTGCGCGGCGCCCTGGCGCTCGATCAGCGTCATCAGCGCCTGCAGCTTGTCGACCAGCGCGGGCATGGCGTCGGCCTGGCGCTGCAGCAGCTTGAACGAGGCGTCGCGCTGATGGGCCGGCGAGAAGGCGCGCAGCGTCGTGGCGATCTTCACGTCGAGCTGTTGCGCGGCTGCGATGCGCTCGCGGCGGCAGAGCGCGGAAAGCAGACCGAGCATGGCGGACGTGGCCACGCCCGCGATCGAGGTGCCGAACGCGAAGCCGAGGCCGTTCACCGGCGCGGCGAGCGAGGCGCGGATCGCATCGAGGTCCGTGGCGCTTTCCAGCGCCGCGCCCGTGCCCTTGAGCGTGACGACCATGCCGAGCAGCGTGCCTAGCATGCCGAGCAGCACCAGCAGGCCCGTGAGGTACGGCGCGAGCGCGGGGCCGGGCAGGGTCACGCGCTCGCCTTCGATGCGTGCGCGCACCGGGTTGCGCAGGCCGGGACTCAGGGTATCGAGCCAGCCGGCCAGGCGCGCGGGCGGCGCGCTCAGTTGCGCGACGGCCTTCGCGAGCGTGGCCGTGGCCTGGTGGAAGCGATAAAGCTCCCAGGCGCCCGTGACATAGCACGCGCCGATCAGCAGCGTGACGGCGCTCGCTAGCGGATTCGAGACCAGATAGCCCGCGCCGATCCAGCAAACGGCGGCGAGGCCCACGACGAAGACAACGGGTTCAATGCGAAAACGGGACATAGCGCGGGACATAGCGTTTGGGTTAGCTGGTGCGAAGGGCGGCAAGCAGCCCCTCCACCGGTTGAAACCGGATCTCAAGTTCGGCGAGCAACACGCTCTGCATATCCTTGCGAAAGCCTGCGAGCCAGGCGTGAGGCGCGGCGCATTCTGCGGCGCTTTCTGCTGCCGATGCGGCCCCCGCCGCGGCGGCCGCCGCGCGAAGACGCTCGAAATGCGCGCCCAGCAGCGCGGGCACCCCGGCGAGCAGGCTGCGCT
>DATBXG010000627.1:0-11845 GCA_036514415.1 Paraburkholderia sp. | reverse complement strand
GACGTCGCCCTGCTGGTTGGCGCACGTCCGCGCTCGAAGGGCATGGAGCGTAAGGACCTGCTCTCGGCCAACGCCGAGATCTTCACGGTTCAGGGCAAGGCGCTCAACGACGTCGCCAGCCGCGACGTGAAGGTGCTGGTCGTCGGCAACCCGGCCAACACGAATGCGTACATCGCCATGAAGTCGGCGCCGGATCTGCCGAAGAAGAACTTCACGGCCATGCTGCGTCTGGACCACAACCGCGCGCTGTCGCAACTCGCCGCCAAGTCGGGCAAGCCGGTTGCGTCGATCGAAAAGCTCGCCGTGTGGGGCAACCACTCGCCGACGATGTACCCCGACTTCCGCGTTGCAACGGCTGAAGGCCAGGACCTGACCAAGCTGATCAACGACGACGAATGGAACCGCAACACGTTCATCCCGACGGTCGGCAAGCGCGGCGCGGCGATCATCGAAGCGCGCGGCCTCTCGTCGGCAGCTTCGGCCGCCAACGCAGCGATCGACCACGTGCGTGACTGGGTCCTCGGCACGAACGGCAAGTGGGTCACGATGGGTATCCCGTCGGACGGCTCGTACGGCATTCCCGAAGACATCATCTACGGCGTGCCGGTGACCTGCGAAAACGGCGAGTACAAGCGCGTGGAAGGCCTCGAAATCGACGCGTTCTCGCGCGAGAAGATGGACGGCACGCTGGGTGAGCTGCTCGAGGAGCGCGAAGGCGTGGCTCACCTGCTCGGCAAGTAAGCCAGCCGGACGAACGGAACGCGCGATTCAGGCTCGTTCCGTTGCGCTTCATGCGCGCGCGGCCCCGCAGCCCTGTTGGGCGGGACTGCGCGCTGCAAACGTCCGCGGGCCGACTTGCGCGGCCTGACCGACGCGGCCTGACCTGCGCGGTACAACCTACCGCCCGATCCGCATGCGCCTTGCCTTGAACGGCTTACTGGCAGGACGCATCCGAATCCGGTATCCCCTACAACACTCGACTACCGACGCCGAAGATGCGCGCCATCCTCCCAGCAGAAGTGCTGTTTGACGGCGAAGCGCCGCCCGCCATCCTGCCCGCATGCGACCACTACGCGGGCAGCGAGAAGCTGATGCTGAAATCTCTCGCGCTGCAGCAGCAGCTTGGCCCGGTCTTCGACATCACGCTCGATTGCGAAGACGGCGCGCAGGTAGGCCGCGAGGCCGAGCATGCGGAGCTCGTGGCGTCGTTCATCGGCGGCGAGCACGACCGCTTCGGCCGCGTGGGCGTGCGCATCCACGATTTCCATCATCCACACTGGCGCGAAGACGTGCGCCTGATCCTGCGCGCTGCCAGGCGCGCGCCGGCGTTCATCACGCTCCCGAAGATCCGCGCCGTGGGCGACGCCGCCGAAATGACGGCGTTCATCGAGGCCACGCGCGTCGAGATGGGCATCGACAAGCCAATTCCCGTTCAGTTGCTCGTTGAAACGCATGGCGCGCTCGCGCGCGTGTTCGACCTCGCCGCGCTGCGCGGCGTCGAAGCGCTGAGCTTCGGCCTGATGGATTTCGTCTCCGCGCACGACGGCGCGATTTCCGACACGGCAATGCGCTCGCCGGGCCAGTTCGATCACCCGCTCGTGCGCCGCGCGAAGCTCGAAATCGCGGCCGCGTGCCACGCCTTCGGCCGTGTGCCCTCGCACAACGTGAGCACGGAAGTGCGCGACATGGACGTGGTGGCGAACGACGCGCGCCGCGCGCGCAACGAGTTCGGCTACACGCGCATGTGGAGCATTCACCCGGCGCAGATTCCCGCCATCGTGGCCGCGTTCGCGCCGCGCGACGAAGAAATCGCGCTGGCCGCCGAAATCCTGCTGGCCGCGCAACACGCGCAATGGGGTCCGACGCGCCACGGCAACACGCTGCACGACCGCGCGAGCTACCGCTATTACTGGTCCGTTCTGCGCCGCGCGCGCACGACGGGCCGCGTCGTGCCGGCCGAAGCCGCGCCGCTTTTCGGCGCGGGCGTCGATACGTCGGGCGAACTGACGCGCGAATCGGCCTGATGCGTGAGGTTCGCAGGCGCGGAAAACGTTTTCAACGTAGTGCACCACGGCAACGAAGCGGGCCTCGCGCCACATGGCGCAACAAAGACAGACAAGGGCAGTTACAGCCAGTTACTTGCGAACCAAGGCGCAAACAACACCGGGCCCGAGAAATTGAAATACATGGCAATAAATAGGTGAAAATAGCGTCCGCTGCGCGCTTTCGGGGCGCGCGCAGTGCAAACGGCGGTTGCCACCCGCAGCCGCGCACTGATCAACCGCTTTAGATAGATAAAGGTTTGACTTCCATGAAGAAACTGCTGATCGCCGCTGTTGTCGGCACGCTGTCCTCGACGTTGATGCTGGCCGCCACCGACGCCACCGCACAGGGCACATCGTCCACCACCACGGCCAAGAAGCCGGCTCCGAAGCACAAGATCATCAAGCGCAAGGCCAACCCGGCCAAGGAAGCGAAGGTTGACCCGGTCCCGGAAGGCTCGCAACACTGGAGCTGCGCTGAAGGCATGCAATTCGACCTGAAGGGCGACATGGCGCGTGACCAGATCGTCACCGTCCACTGGGCGAACAAGAACTACAACCTGCCGCGCCAGACCACGACCACGGGTGCCGACCGCTTCCACGACGCCGCCACCGGCCTCGACCTTGTCGTGATCCCGACCAAGGCCATGCTGTTCTCGGACAAGGACAGCTCGCGTCTCGCCGACGAGTGCAAGACTGCTGCAATGCAGCAAGGCGCAATGGCGCCGACGCAGGCCAACGCCCTGAACCGCAACGCCGCACCGGCAGCGAGCGGCGCAGCGGGCCAGTAAGGGCCACCGGAACGCCTCGATGTCCGCGCCGACTTCCAACGTCAGGCCGCAGCCGGATCAGGTACTGGTCGATATCGTCGACTACGTCCTGAACTTCCGTGTCGACAGCGCGCTCGCGCTGACCACGGCCCGGCATTGCCTGATCGACACGCTCGGCTGCGGACTCGAGGCGCTATCCTACCCTGCCTGCACCAAGCTGCTGGGACCGGTCGTGCCGGGCACGGTCGTCCCGCATGGCGCAAAGGTGCCAGGCACTCAATTCCAGCTCGACCCGGTTCATGCCGCCTTCAACATCGGCGCGATGATCCGCTGGCTCGACTTCAACGACACATGGCTCGCCGCCGAGTGGGGCCATCCGTCGGACAACCTGGGCGGCATCCTCGCGACCGCCGACTGGCTCTCACGCACGGCCGTTTCCCAGGGCAAGCCGCCGCTCACCATGAAGCACGTGCTCGAAGGCATGGTGAAGGCGCACGAGATCCAGGGCTGCATAGCGCTGGAAAACTCGTTCAACAAGGTCGGCCTCGACCATGTGCTGCTCGTGAAGCTCGCCTCGACCGCCGTGGTCGGGCAGATGCTCGGGCTCACGCGCGAAGAACTCATCAACGCCGTTTCGCTCGCCCTGGTCGACGGCCAGTCGCTGCGCACCTACCGCCACGCGCCCAATACGGGTTCGCGTAAATCGTGGGCCGCGGGCGACGCCACCTCGCGCGCCGTGCGCCTCGCGCTCATGGCGAAGACGGGCGAGATGGGCTACCCCTCGGCGCTCACGGCGAAAACGTGGGGCTTCTACGACGTCTCGTTCAAGGGACAGCCGTTCAGGTTCCAGCGCCCCTACGGCACGTACGTGATGGAAAACGTGCTGTTCAAGATTTCGTTCCCCGCCGAATTCCACGCGCAGACCGCCGCCGAAGCCGCGATGACGCTGCACGGCGTGCTCGCCCAAAAGGGCAGGACGGTCGGGGACATCAAGCGCATCACCATTCGCACACACGAAGCGGCGATCCGCATCATCGACAAGAGCGGCCCGCTCGCGAACCCGGCCGATCGCGACCACTGCATCCAGTACATGGTCGCCGTGCCGCTCATCTTCGGGCGTCTCACCGCCGCCGACTACGAAGACGAAGTCGCGAGCGACCCGCGCATCGACGCGCTGCGCGTGAAAACGATGTGCGTGGAAGACCCGCAGTTCACGAAGGACTATCACGACCCGGCGAAGCGCTCGATCGCGAACGCGCTGAGCGTCGAGCTGAACGACGGCACGACGCTCGACGAGGTCGTCGTGGAGTACCCGATTGGCCACAAGCGGCGCCGCGAAGAAGGCATTCCGCTGCTGATCGAGAAGTTTCGAACCAACCTCGCGCGCCGCTTCCCCACGAAGCAGCAGCAGGCTATTCTCGATGTCTCGCTGGACGAAGCGCGGCTATGCGGCCTACCCGTCAACGAGTACGTCGACATGTACGTGATCTGATCAATCCGGCAGGCATCAGTAACAGCAGCAAGCGTGCAGTAAGCGTTATTTCCGCGATTAAACGAAGGAAAACACCATGGCCCACAACCTCCACAAAACGCTCAAGGAATTCGACAGCGGTTCCGGCAAAGGCAAGTTCTACTCGCTGCCGCAACTCGGCAAGCAGCTCGGCGTGAAGATCAATCGCCTGCCGGTCTCGATCCGTCTCGTGCTCGAGTCCGTGCTGCGTAACTACGACGGCAAGAAGATCGCGGAAGAGCACATCGAGCAACTCGCGAACTGGAAGCCGAACGCCTCGCGCGTCGACGAAATCCCGTTCGTGGTCGCCCGCGTCGTGCTGCAGGACTTCACGGGCGTGCCGCTGCTCGCCGACATCGCCGCCATGCGCGGCGTGGCGAAGCAGGTCGGCAAGGACCCGAAGGTCATCGAGCCGCTCGTGCCGGTGGACCTCGTCGTCGACCACTCGGTCCAGATCGACTACTTCCGCCAGAAGGACGCGCTCGACCTGAACATGAAGCTGGAATTCCAGCGCAACAACGAGCGCTACCAGTTCATGAAGTGGGGCATGCAGGCGTTCGACACGTTCAAGGTCGTGCCGCCGGGCATCGGCATCGTCCACCAGGTCAACCTCGAATACCTCGCACGCGGCGTGCACAAGAAGGCTGAAGGCGCAGATACGGTCTACTACCCCGACACGCTCGTCGGCACCGACTCGCACACCACGATGATCAACGGCATTGGCGTGGTGGGCTGGGGCGTGGGCGGCATCGAAGCGGAAGCCGGCATGCTCGGCCAGCCGGTGTACTTCCTCACGCCGGACGTCGTGGGCGTGGAACTGAAGGGCAAGCTGCGCGAAGGCTGCACCGCAACCGACCTCGTGCTGACCATCACCGAAATGCTGCGCAAGGAGAAGGTCGTCGGCAAGTTCGTCGAGTTCTTCGGCGAAGGCACGGCGTCGCTCTCGCTGCCGGACCGCGCGACCATCGGCAACATGGCGCCGGAATACGGCGCGACCATGGGCTTCTTCCCGGTCGACGACAAGACGATCGACTACTTCAAGGGCACGGGCCGCACGGAAGCCGAAATCTCGGCGTTCGAGAACTACTTCAAGGCGCAGGACCTCTACGGCATTCCGAAGGCCGGCGACATCGACTACACGAAGACGCTCGTGCTCGACCTCGGCACGGTGGCGCCGTCGCTGGCTGGTCCGAAGCGCCCGCAAGACCGCATCGAAATCGGCAACGTGAAGTCGACCTTCACCGACCTGTTCTCGAAGCCGGTCGCGGAAAACGGCTTCAACAAGAAGGCCGCCGACCTCACGGCCGAATACACCGCGGGCGACAAGGTCAAGCTGCACAACGGCGACGTGCTGATCGCCGCGATCACGTCGTGCACGAACACGTCGAACCCGAGCGTGCTGCTGGCCGCCGGCCTGCTGGCGAAGAAGGCGGTGGAAGCCGGCCTCACGGTCGCTCCGCACATCAAGACGTCGCTCGCCCCGGGGTCGCGTATCGTCACGGAATACCTGACGAAGACGGGCCTGCTGCCGTACCTCTCGAAGCTCGGCTTCGAACTCGCGGCATACGGCTGCACGACCTGTATCGGCAACGCTGGCGACCTCACGCCGGAACTGAACGAATCCATCACGAAGAACGACGTGGTCGCCGCAGCCGTGCTGTCGGGCAACCGCAACTTCGAAGCGCGTATTCACCCGAACATCCGTGCGAACTTCCTGGCCTCGCCGCCGCTGGTCGTCGCTTACGCGATCGCGGGCAACATCACGCGCGACCTGATGACCGAGCCGGTTGGCCAGGGCAAGGGCGGCCGCGACATCTACCTCGGCGACATCTGGCCGACGAGCGACGAAGTCAACGCACTGCTCAAGTACGCGATGGACGCCGACGTCTACCAGAAGAACTACAGCCAGCTCACGAAGAAGGGCGACCTGTGGAGCAAGATCGAAGGCGAAGAAGGCCAGGTCTACGACTGGCCGAAGTCGACGTACATCGCCGAGCCGCCGTTCTTCGGCAGCAGCTTCTCGATGACGCCGTCGTCGGAAGTCGCCGAGATCAAGGGCGCGCGCGCACTGGGCATCTTCGGTGACTCGGTCACGACCGACCACATCAGCCCGGCTGGCTCGATCAAGGAAGACTCGCCCGCAGGCAAGTGGCTGAAGGCGAACGGCGTGCAGAAGGCCGACTTCAACAGCTACGGCTCGCGCCGCGGTAACCACGACGTGATGATGCGCGGCACCTTCGCGAACGTGCGCATCAAGAACCTGATGATTCCGGCGAAGGCCGACGGCACGCGCGTGGAAGGCGGCCTGACGATCCACCAGCCGAGCGGCGAGCAGCTGTCGATTTACGACGCCGCCATGAAGTACATCGAGGCCGACACGCCGACCATGGTGTTCGCCGGCGAAGAGTACGGCACGGGTTCGTCGCGTGACTGGGCAGCCAAGGGCACGCAGCTGCTGGGCGTGAAGGCCGTGGTCGCACGCAGCTTCGAGCGTATTCACCGCTCGAACCTCGTTGGCATGGGCGTTCTGCCGCTGCAGTTCAAGGGTTCGGACAGCGTTCAGTCGCTCGGCCTGACCGGCGAGGAAACGTACGACATCGAAGGCCTGACGGACGACTTCAAGCCGCAACAGGACCTCACGCTCGTCATCCGCCGCAAGGATGGCAAGGAGCAACGCGTTCAGGTGCTGCTGCGTATCGACACGCCGATCGAAGTCGACTACTACAAGCACGGCGGTATTCTGCCGTTCGTGCTGCGCTCGCTGCTGGCCGCCTGATCCGGGCAACCACGCCTCGCGACGCAAGCAGTTTTGCAGGTACCGCGCCCGGCAACGGGTGCGGTCACACTTGGAGCCCGACGCAAGTCGGGCTTTTTTTTCGGCTCTTCGCGGATTTCCGGGGTAGGGCTCTGTTCTTCGACCCCAAGCAGCCGGTGGGCAACGGGCCGATCTCCTTGCACATCATTCTATATTTCGACTATTATTGAAACATGGAAACGAACCAGACCATCGCCGCTCTGGCGGCACTCGCACACGAGTCCAGGCTCGCCGTCTTTCGCGCCCTGGTGCAGGCAGGCCCCGAGGGCATGCCCGCAGGCCAGATCGCCACGCTACTGGACGTCGCGCCATCGTCCCTTTCCTTCCACTTGAAGGAACTGTCTCACGCGCAGCTCGTCACCAGCCGGCAGGAAGGCCGGTTTGTCATCTACTGCGCGAACTTCGCAACGATGAATGGTCTGTTGGCCTATCTCACCGAGAACTGCTGTGGCGGCAATCCCTGCTCGCCTGTGTCGGCGTGTTCTCCTTCCAGGGAGAAGCAGTCATGAAGCGCTTTCACCTCCACGTCGCCGTAGCGGATCTCACATCGAGCATCCGCTTTTACTCGGCGATGTTTGCGGCCGAACCGACCATCGTCAAGAGCGACTACGCGAAGTGGATGCTGGACGATCCGCGCGTCAATTTCGCGATCTCGCAGCGAGGGGCGAAGCCTGGCCTCGACCACCTTGGCGTGCAGGTTGAGAACGAGGCCGAACTGGCCGAGATGCATGATCGGCTCCAGGCGGCTGACTTGCCGGTCGATGAGCAGATGGGGACAGCCTGCTGCTACGCGAATTCGAACAAGTACTGGACCGTCGATCCACAGGGCATCGCGTGGGAGTCGTATCACACGCTGAACGACATTCCCGTGTTCGGCGAGTCGCGCAATGCGCAAACCGGCGCGGCCGTTTCCGGGGTCGCAGCGTGCTGTGCGCCGTCATCGGGCACACCGGTCGTCAAACAGATCAAGTCCTGCTGCTGAGCCCTGCACGCGTCTAACCGGGAAACATATGACGACCAACGTATTGATCCTGTGCACGCACAATTCGGCTCGCAGCGTGCTCGGCGAAGCGATGCTGAACCACTGGGCCTCGAAGCTCGGCAGGGACGTGCGTGCTTACAGCGCTGGCAGCGCGCCTCGCGGCCAGCTCAATCCGTTCGCAGTCGAGGTGCTCACGCAAGCAGGCATCGACACGAGCGGCTATTACAGCAAGAGCTGGGACCAGTTTTCCGTTGATGGCGCGCCCTCGATGCGCGTCGTCATCACCGTATGCGACAGCGCTGCCGCCGAGACGTGTCCGTACTGGCCTGGCAGTCCGGTCAAGGTGCATTGGGGCTATCCGGACCCCTCGGACGCGCAAGGTGGCGATGAGGGCAAGCGGGTAGCGTTCGAGCTCACCCGTCAGGCGCTTGGATACCGCATGCTCCAGTTGCTCGCGCTGCCACTGGAAACGATGGACGACGAGGAGTTGCTGCACGCCCTCACAGCGATCTCCGCATCATGAACACCCGGATTGGTCTGAAGCGCAAGGTCTTCGCTGAACTCCTTGGCACGGCCCTGCTTCTCGCAATTGTGATCGGCTCCGGCATCATGGCCGAGCGGCTTGCCGGTGGCAATGTCGCGATCGCCTTGCTCGCCAACACGATGGCGACGGTCAGCGGCCTGTACTTTCTGATCGAGGTCTTCGGGCCACTGAGCGGGGCACACTTCAACCCTGCCGTCAGCGCCGTCATGACGCTGCGCGGCGAGTTACCTGCGTACGAACTGCTGCCCTACATCGCAGCCCAGTTGACCGGCGCAGTGCTCGGTGCATGGCTCGCGCATGCAATGTTCGGTCTGCCGATCATCGAGTTTTCAGACAAGGTGCGCACCGGACCCGGCCAGTGGATTGCCGAAGCCGTGGCCACGGCTGGCCTGCTGCTCGTCATCCTGCGCGCACCGGCCGGACGCGCGTCGGCCATGGTTGCAGCGTACATCGGCGCCGCATACTGGTTCACGGCGTCAACCTCGTTCGCGAACCCGGCGGCAGCGTTCGGCCGTATGTTCAGCGACAGCTTCGCAGGCATTGCGCCATCGAGCGTGCCGGGGTTCATCCTTGCCGAATCGATTGGTGCGGCACTAGGCCTCGCGCTGCATACGGCATTCGAGCCGCGCAAACAACGAATCGGCCACCCGAACCTGATCGAGTCTTCGGGCGAGCACGGGGACGTTCGCTAACGCGGGTCATCTGGTCACCTCCCGCTTCGGGATACCCTCAAGCGGCGGTCTCTCACCATTGACCGCAATGCTGGGACGCCGGAGCCTCGGACTTCCGTAGCGAGCCTCTATGGATCCACCAATGTCTGACCACACCTCATGCCGGGGCCTGGCCAGCACGCTCCGCCGGTTCGTGCCTTCTGCCCTCGCCTTGCGCGGCAGCAGTGGCCGACCCGGTGACGACACCCCGATTGCGATCAACCCGCATCGGTGGTGAAATGGTTACATGCAGTTTCCCGGCAGTATCCGCCGCGTGCAGGCAAGGTGCGGGCGCGGCCATCGGCCGGGCATGTGCGGCACCGGCGCATTTTTGAACAAGACTCGTGTCGAGACGCGAGCAGTCAGAGAGTTGCTGCGGTGCGCAAGGAGGCACCCGCGATGCAGCTCACGCGCCTGTTCCAGTCCATCGTCGGATTGCTGTACGCAATTGCCCTTGCCGGATCGGCGCCGGCCGCGGCGCCGGCGTCCGCGCCCGCCGCAAGCCGCCATCTCAGCCTTGCCACCAAGCCGTGGAAAGGCGACTTCGATGCGATGCTGGCGCGGCACCAGCTTCGCGTGCTGGTGCCTTACAGCCGCACGCTCTATTTCAACGACAAAGGTCACGAGCGCGGACTGACCGCAGAGTTCGTGCGGGACTTCGAGCGCTATATCAACAAGACCGATGCGGACCGCCTCGGCAAACGGCCGTTCACGGTGTACCTGATCCCAACGACGCGCGACCGGCTGCTGCCGAACCTGAACGCAGGTTTGGGAGATATCGCCGCGGGTAACCTCACGGCCACTGACGAA
Source organism: Paraburkholderia sp. (assembly GCA_036514415.1). GTDB lineage: Bacteria > Pseudomonadota > Gammaproteobacteria > Burkholderiales > Burkholderiaceae > Paraburkholderia. Next base: position 1,662 of record DATBXG010000627.1, on the reverse strand, counting down.
CGGCTGAATGTGGTCGACTTCGTGGCGCCGCGCGACCGTGCGTCGGTACGCGAACTGGTGGTGACCGGACCGAAGTCACCCGCACTCGCTTCACTTGACGACATGGCCGGCAAGACAGTGTACGTGCGGCGCTCGTCCAGCTACTACGAGAGCCTGACCGCGCTCGACAAGCGCCTGCGCGCGAGCGGCAAGCCGGCGATGAAACTCGTGCTGCTGCCTGAAGCGCTCGAAGACGAAGACGCGCTTGAAATGCTCAACGCCGGCCTGCTGCAGATTCTGGTGGTCGACGACTGGAAGGCGAAACTGTGGGCTACGGTGTTACCGAACATCAAGGTGCGCGACGATCTCGCCGTGCGCACCGGCGGCTATATCGGCTGGGCAATACGCAAGAACAGTCCGCAGTTGCAGGCTGCAATCACGGATTTTTACCAGAACTATCTCAAGAAGCAGAGTGTGGTCGAGTATCGCCTCCAGCAGTACATGCGGCGCTTCAAGCAGATCCGCAACAACGGTGAGACCGAAGAGCTCATGCGCTTCGACCAGACCCTCGCGATCTTCCAGAAGTATGGCCAGGAGTATGACTTTGATCCGCTGATGCTCGCCGCGCAGGGCTTTCAGGAATCGCAGCTCGACCAGAGCAAGCGCAGCCGCGTGGGTGCTGTCGGCATCATGCAGCTCATGCCCGCCACCGGCAAGCAGTTGAACGTGGGCAGCATCACGGTGGCGGATGCCAATATCCACGCTGGGGCGAAATACATGGACGAGCTGATGACCCGGTATTTTGCGGACGCCCATTTCAGCGAGGACGACCGGACGCTGTTTGCCTTCGCGAGCTACAACGCCGGTCCGGCCAATATCGTGAGAATGCGCAAGGAGGCGGCGCAGCGCGGACTGGACCCCGACAAGTGGTTCAACAACGTGGAGATCGTCGTCGCCGAAAGGATCGGAATGGAAACCACCACCTATGTGCGCAATATCTACAAGTACTACACCTCGTACCGCCTGATAACACAGGCCGAGGCTGCGCGCGCCAAGGCGAAAGCGGAGTTGCATCAGTGATGCGGCAACGTGTGGGTCCGGCGCAAGACTTGCGGCGGGCGGCTTCGGAATCTGGTGCATGACCCAGTACCCGGACCGGGGCTGCGACACGAGCGGCTATCCTGATTGACACAGACCCGGCAGTCATCCAAAAAGGGCGACGTCAGCTCGCGGCGGTCTGCATTCGAGACCACTTCGGCCCTTGCAAGCGACACTGCGACCGTCGCTTCATGGCCGATTCTGCGCCCGGAAGAGCCACTACATTCATTGAACATCCCGCGCATTGGTCGGTCCAGTGCTGGACGAACTCGCAGACGGGATGTGGAATCTCTATTGGGCGTTGTGTGCGGGGAGTGTTCTGATTAGCCGCTCCTCGTATTCCATTAGTTGAGAAAACGACATTCCGCGAGAAATCGCCGTTTGCTTTGCGAGCCTGAATGTATCGAAAATTTTCACCACAGTTTTAAGGTCGCGGTGAACGACGGCGCCTTTCGCGATCTGCCCAATTGTTGTCGTTCCCTCATGCCATTGCATGTAGGTCTTCCAATCGGGATCGTGAATTATCCGGTCCAGGTCCGGCACCTGTTTTCTTACTATCGCCGTGAAATCAGCGTCCGGGTCTGT
>DATBXG010000626.1:0-2101 GCA_036514415.1 Paraburkholderia sp. | reverse complement strand
TCGACCAGATAGCGCACCACCGCGCCCGCCCGCGCCGAGGAAAGCTCCCAGTTCGATGCGTATTTCGCGTTCGAGATCGCCCTGCTGTCGGTGTGCCCTTCCACGAGAATATTGCCCGCCGGCGCCTCGCGCAGCACGTCGGCGATACGGCCCAGCACGCCGAGCGATTCGGGCAGCAGCGTGGCATCGCCCGCGTTGAACAGGATCTTCGCGTTGATGCCGATCTCCACGCCGCGCGCCGCCGGCACGATCGTGATCTCTCCGCGCTGGCGCAGCACTTCGAGCGAGGCGAGCAGCGCCTGATCGACGGCGGGCATCTTGTCTGCGGGCGCCGGCGTGCTCGTCCGTTGCGCCGCCGTACGAATTTCGGATTCCTTATGCTTCGCGAGCTGCATTGCGTATAGCGCAAGAAACAACACCATTAACGTGGTGATCAGATCCGCGTAGGAAAGAAGCCAGCGGCCGGAATGCGATTCGCCGCCTTCGTCATCGCCATGATCGAAGTGCGCGGTGAGCGGCAGGTCTTTGTCGGAAGGCATGGGCATGCGGGGTTGCCGGATTGCAGGTCAGCTTGCGCGCGTCGTGTCCAGCGCCCACACGTTCGCTTCGCCCTGCAAGCCGCTGGCGTTGCCCCCCACTTCGCCGGCGAGGCGCGTGGCGATCGTATGGGGCGACTCCTTGCGGGAAATGGCGAGCAGGCCGTCGAGATAGAGCTTGCGCAGACGCAGTTCGCTTTCGATGTGCGCGCGCATCTTGCCGTAGAGCGGCAGAAAGACAAGGTTCGCGAAGGCGAGCCCATAAAGCGTGGCGACGAATGCCACTGCAATGCCGGGCCCAAGTTCCGCGGGTTCGATGAGATGCCCCGTCACCTGAATGAGCCCGAGCACCGAGCCAAGAATGCCGAACGTCGGCGCGTAGCCGCCCGCTTGCTGCCACACGCGCGCCGCTGCCATATGCGTACGCCCGCAGGCTTCGAGCTCGCGATTGAGCGCATCTTCGAGCACGGCGGTCGACACGCCGCTGGCAAGCAGTTCCAGCCCGCGCCGCGCGAACGGATGAATGCCTTGCAGATCCATCGACTCGAACGCGAGCAGGCCGTTGAGCTTCGCCTGATCGCCCCACTCCAGCACGGCGGCGAGGCTTGCTTCATCCACGCGCGGCGCTTTCACGAAGGCCATGCGCAGATGCCTCACGGCATCGAAGAAACGCGCCCAGGTGTTCTGGATCATCACGGCGCCGAGCGTGCCGCCCAGCACGATCGCAAGCGCCTCAGGCTGGAGCAGCGTGACGAAGTGACCGCCTTCGAGCGAGAAGCCGGCCACCACTGCCAGCGCCCCGATGGCGATACCCAGCAAGGTAAGCAGATCCATGCATGTCTCCGGATGAATCTATCCGCGTTGCGTGCGCATGCGCCGCCCTGCCCGTGGCAGCGGCGCGGGGTGGCGACGCGCGAACGTGAAGAAGCGCCGCTCAGCGCGCGCCAGGCGACTTGAGCGTGCGCACGGCTTCAAGCAGGCGTTGCTCGATGTCCTCGACTTCCACGGGATCGATCTTGATGTCGCGGCGCATGACCCACGACACCTCGTTCTTGCGCGCGTCCGCCATGACCGCGAGCAGACGCTCGGACACCGCCCGGTCCTCGATCGAGGCGAGCAACTTTGCGAGATCGTAGGTATCGAGCGCGCTCACGGCTTCGAACAGCGTGCGCTGATCGACGAACAGCAGGTCATCGAGCGACTTGAGTTCGCCCGAGCCGCGGTTCGTGCGCTTCGAAAAGTACGCCACGCCCTTTTGTTCGACGAAGTTGAGCACCTTCGACTTGCGGAACGCGAAGACCTCGTCGGCGATTTCGGCGTGCGAGAGCTTGTTGAGAATGACTTTGCGCTCCACTCCGATCAACGCTTCGAGATCGGCCAGTTCGATCAGTTCGAGTTCGCTGTTGATCGACACGTCGAGATCGCTGTCCGCCACCTGCGCCGCGCGATCGACGATGCGCACGGGGTCGAACGTCACCACCTGGCGGCCCAACGCGCCCTCTGCCGCTGCCGCGCCGCTGGCGAGATGCGTGGCTTGCCCGCTTTGGACGGCAATGAGATTGAGC
>DATBXG010000625.1:0-9018 GCA_036514415.1 Paraburkholderia sp. | reverse complement strand
GGGAGCCGATTCCAGCTGTTGCTTTGCGTGAGTGAAGCGTGGTGCTTGCGGGAATCGTGCCCCATTCCCCGTTACAGACAGGACGTCAAAATTGAATTGTTTGCTGCCGCTGCTATGATCAAAACGGTTCATTCCTGCTTGCCGGCCAGTGCCGGTCATCGCCGGCGAGCGCATTTCGCGAGGACTGACATGAAACCTGTCCTGGTAGCGCTAGCCCTGCTCGGCGCTTCTACGTGCTGGGCGCAGGCCAGCGCTCCCGCCGCTTTGTCGCATCAGCATCACGCCGAGACAGTCGACGACCGCGTGAACGCAATGCACGCTGAACTGAAGATTACTCCCGCCGAAGAGGACAAGTGGGCGAAAGTGGCCGACGTCATGCGCAACAACGCAAAAACGGTCGATGACCTGATCCAGCAAAGGCACGACGACGCGCAAAAGCAAACCGCGGTGGAGAACCTGCAGTCGTGGAACGAGATCGCCCAGGCGAATGCCGACGGCAGCAAGGCGATGCTCGATGCCTTCTCGGCGCTTTACGCGGACATGCCCGACTCGCAGAAGAAGCTTGCGGACGCCGCCTTCCGTCCCGCTGAAGCGCACACGAAATGAGCGGCCAGGTGCACCGGGGAACGCACGACTCGACCTGACTCGACCTGATTCGACTTGAGGCACGACGATGAAACCCTGCGTGTTGAAGTTTGCTTTCGTCTCGACGCTGGCCGCGCTCAGTGCCCTGCAAACCGCACAGGCGCGCGTGAACGTCAACCTGGGCGTGGGCATCGGCATTCCGGGCGCGTTCTATGCACCACCGCCCCCCGTCCTCTTCATGCATCCCGCGCCCATGTGGCCGCCTCCCGTCGTGTACAGCCGCCACGGCTTTTCTCCGTGGCACCATCCGCCGCGATTCGCGGGTCCAAGACACGTCCGGCATCCTGGCTGGGGACCGCCGCCACCGCGTTGGCGCTAGATGCCTGCCGCATGATTGCGCGGCCAACAAAAAGGCCACGGCTCGCGAGGCTCGCAAAGCCGTGGCCCATCTCACCACGTAAGCCGCATCCGCTTCCTTACGCGCCCAGCGCGGGGTCGCTATAGCTCGGGCGGCCCGTTTCGACGTGACCCGCAACGCGGCGCACGAAGGTCGGATCGCTATCGACCGTGATTGTCAGGTCGTACCATCCATACGCGTTGCGCAAGTCGAGATAGAGCTGCTCGGTGTCGCCACCGGGCACGGTGCGATGGATCTTCGTTTGCGGATCGTAAGCGTTGACGATCGTGAACTGGCAGCGCGCGCTCCCCCTGTTCTCGAGGCACAGTTGCAGGTTGCCGTTCGCCACGTCGTAGCCCTCGGCCACTTCGGGGCGCGGCCTGTCGTTGTCGCCCAGCCAGCCCGACTTGACCTGCGTGCCCGCGAAGCGGCGCAGAAAGCCGTTCGGTCCATGCACGCTGAAGTCGTACGCGCCGGTGGCTCCGATCGCGAGCTTGTCCTGCAGATGCTTGCCGGCTTCGACCGTATAGGTGCGCGGCGCATCGGTGCTGCCCGCCGTGTAGACGAGGAACACCGCTCCGGCGTGGCCGGAATTGACGAAGCGTGTGGAGACCGCGCCCGAGCTGCTGTTCGCCTCGAAGCGGACGAACAGCTCATACGGCAGCGCGCGCGCATTGCGCACGCCCGCTTCCTGCTTCGGCACGCTGCCCACGACGGGCGGCACCGGCACGTAGTCGGAGTGACGGACCTTGTCGGGCGGCACGTAGCCCGTCGTGGAAGGCAGCGCGGGCAGCGCCGCATTGGGCGTGGCGAAGTTGAACGCCGACGTGAGGTCGCCGCACACGGTGCGGCGCCACGGCGTGATGTTCGGCTCGCGCAGGTCGTGATGCAGGCCGAAGCGCTTCTCGATGAAGCGGATCACGGAAGTATGGTCGAACGTCTCCGAACACACCCAGCCACCGCGCGACCACGGCGAGACCACGAGCATCGGCACGCGCGGCCCGAGGCCATACGGTCCAGCTGCGTATTGGCTGTTGCCCGGGAAAATTTCGTTGGTGGTGTCGACAGTCGAGAGGCCGTTCACGCTCGAAGCGGGCGGAAACGGGGGCGCCAGGTGATCGAAGAAGCCGTCGTTCTCGTCGTAGTTCACGAGCAGCACGGTCTTGCTCCACAGGTCCGGGTTCGACGTGAGGATCTGCAGCACCTGGTCGACGTACCACGCGCCGTAGTTCGCGGGCCAGTTCGGGTGCTCCGAGTACGCCTCGGGCGCGACGATCCACGAGACCTGCGGCAGCGCATTGTTGGCCACGTCCTGCTTCAGCACGTCGAAATAGCCGCCGCCCGCGAGCACGTTCGTGCCCGTGCGCGCGCGGTCGTAGAGCGGGTTGCCGGGCTGCGCGTTCTGGTATTGATGGAAGTACAGCAGCGAGTTGTCGCCGTAGTTGCCGATGTACGGGTTGTCGCCGGTCCAGCCCCAGAACCCCTTCGCGTCGAGCCCCTCGCCCACATCCTGATAGATCTTCCACGTAATACCCGAGTTCTGCAGCACTTCGGGATACGTGGACCAGCCATAGCCCGCTTCCGCGTTGTCGATCACCGGGCCGCCGCCACTGCCGTCGTTGCCCACCCAGCCCGTCCACATGTAGTAGCGGTTCGGGTCGGTCGCGGTCATCGTCGAGCAGTGGTACGCGTCGCAAATCGTGAAAGCGTCGGCGAGCTGGTAGTGAAACGGAATGTCGTCGCGCGTGAGGTAGGCCATCGTCGTCGTGCCCTTGGCGGGCACCCACTGATCGTAGCGGCCGCCGTTCCAGGCGGCGTGCGTCGTGGTCCAGTCGTGCGGCAGATCCTCGAGGAACTGCAGGCCGAGATTGGCCGCCGTGGGATGGAACGGCAGCACCTCGCCCGCACCGGCCGCGAGCGGCTGGTTCCACACGGGCTTGCCGGTGGGCAGCGTGATTGCGCGCGTGTCGCCGAAGCCGCGCACGCCGCGCAGCGTGCCGAAGTAATGGTCGAACGAACGGTTCTCCTGCATGAGGACCACGATGTGCTCGACATCGCGGATGCTCCCCGTGCGATTGTTCGCGGGAATCGCGAGCGCATTGCGGATGCCCTGCGGCAGCATCGTCAGGGCGGTGGCCGAACCGGCGCTCATCGCGGCGGTGCGGAGAAAGTCACGGCGGCTTCTCGATGTCATGTTCTCGTTTCCATCTTCAGGTTGAGAAAGGCACGCACGGCATGCCGCCTTGACGGGCGGCAGGCGGCGAAGGCCGCGCGGCCGGGTACGTCAATCGACGGTGTGAATAACGGGTGTGACGAGCGGTTCGTTTTGCGCAGCTTGTGCGCCCGCATCGGCCGGTGGCCCGGCCGGCGAGCGCACGGTGTTCGCAGGCAAGGCGGCGCCGCTGTTTGCTCCGCTGTCTGCACCACCGTTTGCACTACTGAATGCACTGTTTTGGGGATTCGATGCGGCCGCATCCGACGCCAGCGTGAATGCATTCGCCAACTGCGGGCGCGGCGCATGGCCCGGCTGCCCTTGCGCGAGTTCGCGTGCGGCGCTCGTGGTGAGCGCGGCGCGCGCGTCGCTGTCGCGCGCGCTGCATGCGCCCAGCGCGCAGAGCGTCGCCGTGCATGCCAGCAGCACGGCGGGCGCACGCATCGTCGTGAATGCAGCGGGCAGGCTCAAACGTCTACGCAGCGCGCTCTGCAAAGGCAGGCGCGCCGGCGCGGAATCGACCGTCATCGAAGTCTCCGTCCAGATAGAGGCACAACAACGGCTCGAGGAGCGGCCCGAGCGTGGCCTTGCACGCGCAAGGTAAGCAACGGCAAGGCAACGCCGAAGGATAGCGAAGCCGCTTTTAAGTTTTGTGACGGCGCGCGGGGCCAGTCGAGGTGCAGCGCAGGCGGATCAGCCTCACGCGTTGTGGATCTGCAGTTCCGCGTACCCGGTCAGCGGGTCGAGCGAGCGCGAGAAGCGATGGTCGGGCAGCAGCACCAGCAGCAGTTCGACCGTGGTGCGAACCGTGCAGCCGCGCGCGACATGCCCGCCGAATACCCGGCCTTGCGCGTCGGACACGGACATGTGCAGATGGGCGCCATCGGGCGACACCGAACCCGCCAGCGTGAGTATTTCGAGGTCGCCGTGCAATTCGGCTGGCGACCCGGCGCCTGCGAATCGCAACTGGGCGACGCTCAGGCTGCCAATGCCCTGGATGACGAACGCCGCCTTCGATGCGTATTGACTCAACAGGCCTTCGACGGCTACGCGCAGATCGTCGCCAGGAGACAGCCGGACGGGATGGGTTTGCATGCTGGGCTCGGGGTCGTCGTGTCCGGCACAGGTTAGGTCCGCGAGGGGAATGAGGCAAGTGAGAACATGTGCAGCGGCCCGCTCGAAACGGGCCGCCATCACATTTGCACCTTCAATCGCCGATCACTGATGCGCGTAGACCGACCCAAAGCCGGGAATATCATGCGGAGCCGAAACCGTTGCCGCACCCGCCGCCGACGATCCATTGGCCACGCCGCCATACGCCGATGCCACCGTGCCGTTCCGGGCGTCCACTCGCGCTTGCGCGGCCTGGATGTGCTGCGGGTAGTCGTTGTAATCGGCAGCCGGGTTGTAGCCGGCCTTTTCGAGTTGCACCAGTTCGGCGCGGACCTGAGCACGTGTGAGCGGCTCGTTGGACTGTGCGAAGGAGACGACCGGAACGACGACAGCAGCGGCAACGATCAGCGACTTGAAGAGTTTCATGGTATCCACCTGTAAGCAATCGGTTGAGTCGGGCCACGTTTGCGTGGCACGTGCATCCAGTCGTCTCGAAGTCTCGTTTGCGACGTCGCTGACTGGCATGGGTGTATTTGAACCCCCGCACGTATCCCGCTTGTTTCCGTAGCCCCCGCTTTTGCAAGCCACGTTGTCCGTTGCCGCAGTGGATACACAACGATACAAAAGTCCCGCCCGGCCCGGGCTACCCGCTACCCGCGCAGATCGCGCAGCGATGGACCGTTCGGGCGCAGCCGCAAACCCGGATCGATGCGCTGCCACGGCAGGTCGGCGGGATCGGCGGCCATGGGCCCTGGCGCCTTCGCCACGAGATGCGCGGAGGCGATCGCATCGAAATCGGCGCGATAGTGGACCGAACTCTTGTTGACGAGAATCTTCATGCGCTCCGGTTCGATCCCGGCCGCGCGATAGAGATTGCGGTCGAAGATCTGCATCTTGACCGAGCTGACCGCGATCCTCACGCCGTCGATGCGCAGACACGCCACCGGCCCGAGCTCGGTCCACATGCCGTTCATCATGGGGCCGTCGAAGCGCACCCGCCCGTCGGCGAGATGCTCCACCACGAAGCGCCCGGCGAGCGGCGCGTCGCCGGGCACGCCCGTGCCGCCCGCGAGCGCCAGCTCGAGTGTCGCGCCCACGCCCGCCTCGTGCGCCTTCGCGGCGGCCCGCGGGTCCCAGATCAGGCCCACGGCCGCGTCGCGCGCGCCCTGGCGCAGCAACGCGCGCACGAGGCCCATGGTGTTCGAGTCGCCGCCCACGCCCGGGTTGTCCTGCGTGTCGGCGATGACCACGGGCTGCGTGGCGTGCCCGGCGAGGCGCATGGCTTCGCTCACGGCGGCGTCGGGGTCGAGAAAGCGCACTTCCCAGTCGCGTTCCTGCGCGACGATGGCCGAGGCCAGCGTGTTCACCGCCGCCATCACGGCGCCTTCGTCGAAGCCGTAACCCCAAACGGCCGCGCCGCACTCAGGGAAATCGGCAGCGGGAAACCCGGGCGCGAACGAGAGCGAGACGACCGGATCGCTCTCCAATGCCGCAAGGCGCTCGTATGTGCCGCGCGCCGGTTCGGCGAGCGTGCACATGCCGTTCACGGGAATCAGGAACGGAATGCGGCGCACGAAGCGCTTGAGCCTGCGCCCGGGCGCTTCGACGAGGCGCATGAGGATGTGCGCGGCGCGCGCGCCCGTCCCGGCCATGTCCACGTGCGGATAGGTGCGATACGCGACCATGGCGTCGGCGTGCGCAAACATCTGCCCGGTCACGTTGGCGTGCAGATCCAGCGAGACCACCACGGGCATGTCGCGGCCCACGATGGCTCGCACGCGCGCGAGCAGCGCGCCTTCGCCGTCGTCGAGATGCTCGGCGACCATTGCACCGTGCAGATCGAGATAGATGGCGTCGAAGCCGCCTCGCCGCACCGCATCGACGATTTCGCCGGCAATGCGTTCGAACGCGTCTTCGGTCACGTGCGCGGATGCGCTCGCCCCCGCCCAGATGATCGGCACGAGCGTGTGGCCCGCCGCCTCGGCCGCCTGGATGAAGCCGCCGGCGGGCACGTTCACGTCGCGCAGCGAGAGCACGTCCGCGCCGCGTGTGAGCGGCGGGAAGCCCTCGCCCTGGACGAAGCTCTGCCAGCTTGCTTTCGTCGGCGCGAACGTGTTGGTTTCGTGCTGGAACCCCGCGATGAGAATCTTCATGTCCCTTTACCTCATTTACATAGGATGGCTTATCAAATGAATTGCGTGTCGTGCCTTGAAGGCGCAACGTGCGTTCAGTGCTTCGCGCTCGCGAGTCTGACCGAAAGAATCAGCAGCGCGGCGACGAGCGACACGCCCGCCATGGCGAGCAGCGCCGGCTGCAGGCTGCCGGCCGCCGTCTTGATCCAGCCGATGGCCGCGGGCCCCCAGAAGCCGCCCGAAAGACCGATGGTGTTGATGAGCGCGATGCCGCCCGCCGCGGCCGGCCCCTTGATGTATTCGGGCGGAATCGCCCAGAAGACCGTATAGGCCATCCACAGCGCCATCGTCACGAGCGTGAGCAGCGCGAGCGTGAGCGCCAGGTGATTGCCCGTGGCGGCGCACACCGCGAAAAGCAGCGCGGCGGCCGCTGCCGGCAGCGCGCAGTGCAAGCGCCGCTCGCCGAGCCGGTCCGAGCGACGGCCCATATAGAGCATGCCCAGCGCCGCCGCAACGTACGGAATCGACGTGTACCAGCCGAGCGTGATGAGATTGCTCACGCCCTGCGCCTTCAGGATGGCAGGCAGCCAGAAGCTGATGGCGTAAATCGACGCAATGATGCAGAAGTACGCGAACGCCAGCACATACACCTTGCGATCGCGCAGCACGCTGCCGAACGATGTGGCGTGCGCCTCGGGCACGCCGACTTCGGCTTCGAGCCGGCGCTTTTCGGCGTCGCTCAGCCAGGCGGCATCCGCCGGACGGTCGGGCAGATAGAGGAAGGTCGCAATGCCAAGCACGATGCACGGCAGGCCTTCCACGAGAAACATCCATTGCCAGCCCGCGAGCCCCGCCCTGCCCGCCAGCGTGCTCATGATGGCCGCCGAAACCGGCCCGCCGACGATGCCGCCGATCGGCCCGGCCAGGAACACCATGGCAATCGCGCGCGCCATGCGCGAGGGGCCGTACCAGCGCGAAAGATAGAAGATCATGCCCGGCGCGAAGCCGGCCTCGAATACGCCCAGCAGGAAGCGCATGGCGTAGAACGCGTTCACACTGCGCACGAACAGCATGCACGCCGATGTGATGCCCCACAGCACGAGAATGCGCCCGAAGGTCTTGCGCGCGCCGATTTTCGGCAGCAGCAGATTGCTCGGCAATTCGAACAGAACATAGCCGATGAAGAATATGCCCGCGCCCACGCCATACGCGGCATCGGAGAACCCGAGATCGGTCTGCATCTGCAGCTTTGCAAACCCGACGTTCACGCGATCGAGGTAAGCAAACAAATAGCAGATCAGCAGAAACGGCAGCAAACGCGCGTTGATCCTGCTGTAGAGCGCGGAAGCGTCGAGGCTTCGCGTGGTGGGAAGAATGGCCGCCATGTCTGTCTCCTGTCGATGGGCGTCGTGCGCATGACCATCCTGACCAGGGCATTCCTCGCTAGCAAGAGCAACAAAGTTCACATATCGTTCTTTTCCAGGCAACGGTCCTTGTACAGAAAGAGATCGCGATGCGCGAAATCAATCAGCAGCGGCTACGTTATTTCCGCGAGGTGCTCACTCACGGCACGATCCGCGGCGCCGCGGACAGCCTGAACACCTCGCCCTCGGTCATCACGCGGCAAATCAGGCTGCTGGAGGACGAGCTTGGCGCGCAGCTGTTCGAGCGCCAGGCGCGCGGTGTGAAGCCCACCGAGGCCGCGGCGCATCTGCTGGAGTTCTGGCGCGGCTACCGCGCGCAGCAGGAAAAGTTCGAGGACCAGTTGCACGCGTTGCGCGGGCTTCAGCAAGGCCGCGTGGATCTGGCCGTGAGCGAGGGTTACGTCGATGCGCTGGTGAGCGAAGTCATCGCGCCGTTCTGCGCGCAGTATCCGAAGCTCGATATCGGCCTCACGACCCTGCCCGTCGACGACGTGCTCAACGAAATCGTCGAAAGCCGAGCGCATATCGGTCTGGCGTTCAATCCGCCGCCGCACGAGCGCATCGAATACCGCGCGAGCAGTGCGCAGCCCGTGGTCCTGCTCGTGCGCCGTGACCATCCGCTCGCGCGGCGCGGCACGCCCGCCACGCTCGACGACCTCCTGGCGTGGCCGCTCGCGCTGATGCCCAGCACGTTCGGCATCGGGCATCTCGCGAAGATGCTGGCGTTCGCGGAGAACATCGAGATTCGCGCCACGCTCACCACGAATTCGCTTACGGCGCTCAAACGTTTCGTCACCGCGGAAAACTTCGCGACGTTGATCGGCGCGTTCGCCGCCTCGCGCGAGATCGAGGCCGGCGAACTCGCGACCGTGCCGGTCGATCACCCGCTCTTTCTGGGCACGAAGGCGCGCGTGCTCGTGAAGTCGGGGCGGCCGCTCGTCGCGGCCGCGCATGAACTGCTCGAGTGGATCCTGCAGCGCATGACGATGTTTCAGGCGGCCGCCTAAAAGCGGTCCACGTCCACCACGGCCTGGGCGAACGCTTGCGGCGCTTCCTGCGGCAGGTTATGGCCGATGCCGCCCGTGACGACGCGGTGCTCGTATTTGCCGGTGAACTTGCTCGCGTACGCGCTGGGCGGAGCATGGGGCGCGCCGT
>DATBXG010000624.1:0-2925 GCA_036514415.1 Paraburkholderia sp. | reverse complement strand
TCGGAAGTCATCAAGGTGATGATGAAGATGGGCCAGATGGTCACCATCAACCAGATGCTCGACCAGGAAACGGCGATGATCATCGTCGAGGAACTCGGCCACCGTGCGGTTGCCGCGAAGCTCGACGATCCGGAAGCGCTGCTGGTCGAAGGCCAGGCTACGGGCACGGACGCCGAGCAGCTGCCGCGTCCGCCGGTCGTCACCGTCATGGGTCACGTCGACCACGGCAAGACCTCGCTGCTCGACTACATCCGCCGCGCCAAGGTCGCAGCGGGCGAAGCGGGCGGCATTACGCAGCACATCGGCGCTTACCACGTCGAAACGCCGCGCGGCGTCATCACGTTCCTCGACACGCCGGGTCACGAGGCCTTCACGGCCATGCGTGCCCGCGGCGCGAAGGCAACGGACATCGTGATTCTCGTGGTCGCGGCCGACGACGGCGTGATGCCGCAGACGAAGGAAGCGATCTCGCACGCGAAGGCCGCGGGTGTGCCGCTCGTCGTGGCGATCAACAAGATCGACAAGCCGGATGCGAACCCCGAGCGCGTGAAGCAGGAACTCGTCGCGGAAGGCGTCGTGCCGGAAGAGTACGGCGGCGACTCGCCGTTCGTGCCGGTGTCGGCGAAGACCGGCGCGGGCATCGACGACCTGCTCGAGAACGTGCTGCTGCAAGCCGAAGTGCTGGAACTGAAGGCACCGGTCGAAGCGCCGGCCAAGGGTCTCGTCATCGAAGCGAAACTCGACAAGGGTAAGGGTCCGGTTGCAACGATCCTCGTCCAGTCCGGCACGCTGAACCGTGGCGATGTGGTGCTGGCTGGCAGCGCTTATGGCCGCGTGCGCGCCATGCTCGACGAAACCGGCAAGCCCACGAAGGAAGCGGGCCCGTCGATTCCGGTCGAAATTCAGGGTCTGTCGGAAGTGCCGGGCGCCGGCGAAGAAGTCATCGTCCTCCCGGACGAGCGCAAGGCGCGTGAAATCGCCATGTTCCGTCAGGGCAAGTTCCGCGACGTCAAGCTCGCGAAGCAGCAGGCCGCGAAGCTCGAGAACATGCTCGAGCAGATGGGCGAAGGCGAAGTCCAGAACCTGCCGCTCATCGTCAAGGCCGACGTGCAGGGCTCGCAGGAAGCGCTGGTTCACGCGCTCCTCAAGCTCTCGACGAGCGAAGTGCGTGTGCAGATCGTGCACGCCGCGGTGGGTGGCATCAGCGAAAGCGACGTCAACCTGGCAACGGCTTCGAAGGCGGTCATCATCGGCTTCAACACGCGTGCCGATGCACTGGCGCGCAAGCTGGCCGAAACGAACGGCGTGGACATCCGCTACTACAACATCATCTATGACGCAGTGGATGAGGTGAAGGCGGCAATGTCGGGCATGCTGGCGCCGGAGAAGCGCGAAGTCATCACCGGCATGGTCGAAGTGCGCCAGGTCTTCAAGGTGCCGAAGGTCGGCGCGGTGGCGGGCTGTATGGTCACGGACGGTATCGTCAAGCGTTCGTCGTCGGTGCGCGTGCTGCGCAACAACGTGGTCATCCACACCGGCGAACTCGACTCGCTCAAGCGCTTCAAGGACGACGTCAAGGAAGTCAAGCAAGGCTTCGAGTGCGGTATGTCGATCAAGAACTTCAACGACATCGTCGAAGGCGACCAGTTCGAAGTGTTCGAGATCACCGAAGTCGCGCGTACGCTGTAATACAGCGGCGCCCGCGGGCAGACCTTCAGGTCGCCCGCCTGGCCGCGGGTTTGCCGCGGTTTTGCCGACAACGGGCGGGGCAGGCGCTGGCCAGCCCCGCCCGTTTTGTTTTTTGCGCGGCCGTGTGCGCCTTCATGGACGCAACGCCGCCTGAATGCCTCGCAGATAAAGAGGTGGAACCATCATGCCGAAAAAACGTACTTCCCCGAATCGCAACGTGCAGATCGCGGATCAGATCCAGCGCGATCTGTCTGAGCTGCTGCGCGAAGTGAAGGACCCGCGAATTGGGCTCGTGACGATCCAGAGCGTCGAGCTCACGCCCGACTACGCGCACGCCAAGGTCTACTTCACGACCCTCACGGGCGACCCGAAGACCACGCAGGAAGCGCTCAATCACGCTGCAGGCCATCTGCACAACCAGCTCTTCAAGCGCCTGCACATTCACACGGTGCCGACACTGCATTTCCACTACGACCAGTCGGTCGAGAAGGGTGTCGAGATGTCGCGCCTGATCGACGAGGCGAACTCGACGCGCGCGAAGGACGACTGACGCGGGCAATGACTGCATCATCGAAACAGAATCATGGCGGGCAGCGATCTGACGCGGCGCGACCCAAAGTCCCGCGCCGCCTGCTCGACGGCGTGCTGCTGCTGGACAAGCCCGTTGGCCTGTCCAGCAACGACGCGTTGATTCGTGCGAAGCGCCTGTACCGGGTGAAGAAGGCCGGCCACACCGGCACGCTCGACCCGCTCGCGTCGGGTCTGCTGCCGCTGTGCTTTGGCGAGGCGACCAAGTTCTCGCAGGATCTGCTCGAAGCCGACAAGACCTATGAGGCGACCATGCGCCTCGGCATTCGCACGGCCACAGGCGACGCCGAAGGCGAGGCGATCGAAACGCGCGAGGTCACCTGCGACGAAGCCGCTGTGCGTGAGGCGATGATGCGCTTCCTCGGCGACATCGTGCAGGTGCCGCCGATGTATTCGGCGCTCAAGCGCGACGGCAAGCCGCTCTACGAATATGCGCGTGCGGGC
Organism: Paraburkholderia sp.; assembly: GCA_036514415.1. Taxonomy (GTDB): domain Bacteria; phylum Pseudomonadota; class Gammaproteobacteria; order Burkholderiales; family Burkholderiaceae; genus Paraburkholderia. The sequence goes on along the minus strand of DATBXG010000624.1, from coordinate 204 downwards.
CAGACGGTCGAGCGCGAAGGGCGCGAGGTGAAGATCCTTGCGCTGGAGATGATCGCCTGTGCGCTCCCCGAGGTGCCTGAGGTGACGTTTCGCGTGACCTGCAGCAAAGGCACGTACATCCGCACGCTCGCCGAGGATATTGGCGAGGCGCTTGGCTGCGGTGCGCATCTCGTGATGCTGCGACGTACGGGTGTGGGCGCGCTG
>DATBXG010000623.1:0-4273 GCA_036514415.1 Paraburkholderia sp. | reverse complement strand
GCGGATTGCTCCGCCGCGATTTACAACTTGTACAAACTGCAATGCGGACTGCGGTGCTGCAACAACTGCGGTTGCTGCCCGCCGCGCAATACGCGGTGGGCAGCGATACCCGTCTTTATTGCTGCTTTGCAGCAGCGACTTGCGCGGCCACTTCGGCGGCGAAGTCGTCCTGGCGCTTCTCGATGCCTTCACCGACGACGAACAGCGAGAACTTCTGCACCGACGTGTTGGCCGCCTTGAGCATCTGTTCGATCGTCTGCTTGTCGTTCTTCACGAACGGCTGGTTCAGCAGCGAGACTTCCTTCAGGAACTTCTGCACCGAGCCGTCGACCATCTTGGCAACGATCTCAGCCGGCTTGCCCGATTCGGCAGCCTTCTGTTCGGCGATGCTGCGCTCCTTGGCGATCAGGTCGGCCGGCACGTCGTCCGACGACAGCGAGACCGGCTTCATCGCGGCGATGTGCATTGCGACGTCCTTGCCCACTTGCTCTTCGGCGCCCGTGTACTCGACCAGCACGCCGATGCGCGTGCCGTGCAGGTACGAAGCCAGCTTGTTGGCGGTTTCGAAGCGCGCGAAACGGCGGATCGAGACGTTTTCGCCGATCTTGCCGACCAGTGCGAGGCGCACTGCGTCGACCGTCGAGCCTTCCAGCGGCAGCGCCGACAGGGCCGCGACGTCAGCCGGGTTTTGCGCGGCGACCAGTTGGGCCACCGTGTTCGCGAAGGCGAGGAAGTCGTCGTTCTTCGCGACGAAGTCGGTTTCGCAGTTCAGCTCGACCACGGCGCCAGCGTTGCCGCCGATGAACGACGCGATCACGCCTTCAGCCGTGACGCGCGACGCAGCCTTGCTCGCCTTGTTGCCGAGCTTCACGCGCAGCAGCTCTTCAGCACGCGCCAGATCGCCGTCGGCTTCCGTGAGCGCCTTCTTGCATTCCATCATCGGCGCGTCGGTCTTTGCGCGCAGTTCTGCCACCATGCTTGCGGTAATTGCCGCCATCATTCGCTCCTTGAGTCTGTCTGGTACACGCCGCCCGCCTTTCGACGCGGCCGGCAGAAATTCGTTTCCGTTTCCACCTGCGGAGAAACGCTTTTTTACAGCTGCTTCTACAGGGCTACGGTGCCGCACGTATGACGCGGCGACGAAAGTCGCGGCTTAAAAAAAAGGGGCCTATGGAAAGCCCCCTTTTCTTGCCGGACACGGGGCAGCTTACGCCTCCGGGTTGACCTCGACGAACTCGTCGTCGCCGTCGTTGCCGCGCACGGCTGCAACCACGTCGTTGACCGCGCTCGCACGGCCTTCGAGGATCGCGTCGGCCACGCCTTGCGTGTAGAGCGCAACGGCCTTGCTCGCGTCGTCGTTACCCGGGATCACGTAATCGATGCCTTCCGGCGAGTGGTTCGTATCGACCACGGCGATCACGGGGATGCCCAGCTTGTTCGCTTCCGTGACGGCAATCTTGTGATAGCCGACGTCGACCACGAAGATCGCGTCCGGAATGCCGCCCATGTCCTTCACGCCGCCGATCGACTTTTGCAGCTTGGCGATTTCGCGTTCGAACAGGAGCGCTTCCTTCTTGCTCATCTTCTCGAGCTCACCCGCTTCCACGGCCGCTTCCATGTCCTTCAGGCGCTTGATCGAAACCTTCAGCGTCTTGAAGTTGGTCAGCATGCCGCCGAGCCAGCGCGCGTTGACGAACGGCATGCCAGCGCGCTGTGCTTCCTCGGCGATCGTGTCGCGCGATTGACGCTTCGTGCCGACGAACAGGATCGTGCCGCGGTTAGCTGCCAGTTGACGCACGTACTTCAGCGCGTCGTTGTACATCGGCAGCGTCTTTTCGAGGTTGATGATGTGAATCTTGTTGCGATGGCCGAAAATGAAGGGGGCCATCTTCGGGTTCCAGAAGCGCGTCTGGTGACCGAAGTGGACACCGGCTTCCAGCATTTGGCGCATGGTAACTGCCATGAGAAATTCTCCGCTAGGGTTTGGGTCTGAAGCCGGCTGCCGTATCGGTGCGCCATCCCGCTTTCTTTTGGGGATCGACGCGCCCGACACCCTGGGTGCGCCGGCTCGCGAGTGTGCTGCCTGAAGAAGATGCTTCCGAATGTTCTTCGTACGCCCGACCGGATTTTCCGGCAAGGCGCTCCGCGGCAACGGCGGACCAGATGCAGCCCATGCAAATACGAAACACATGGGAAGCGACTTAGCCGAAGAGTATAGCACGTAGACCGCACCTTACTCAAGCCAGCTATTACCCGCGGAACATGGCGCATACAAGGCACAAACGGGGGTGCTGGCCGGACACACCGGATCGCGGCCCGTTTTTCAAAAGCCAGCGACCACCTGGATTAGGTGCGATAATTCAATATTCGACTGCATTTTCGGGCGCACACCATGGCCACTTCGATCAAGAACGAACACGACATCGCGCAAATGCGCGTCGCCTGCCGGCTGGCGAGCGAGGTGCTCGATTACATCACGCCATTCATCACGGCCGGCGTGACGACGGGCGAGCTCGACCGCCTGTGCCACGAATACATGACCAATGTGCAGGGCACGGTGCCCGCGCCGCTGAACTATCAGCCGCCCGGCTACCCGCCCTATCCGAAGGCGATCTGCACCTCGGTCAACGACGTGATCTGTCACGGTATTCCGGGCGACAAGGCGCTGAAGAACGGCGACGCGCTCAATATCGACATTACGGTCATCAAGGAAGGCTATTTCGGCGACACGAGCCGCATGTTCATCGTCGGCGAAGGCTCGATACTCGCGAAGCGCCTCGTGCAGACCACGTATGAATGCATGTGGCTCGGCATTGACCAGATCCGGCCGGGCGCGCATCTGGGCGACATCGGCCATGCCATCCAGCGTTACGCCGAAAGTCAGGGCTACAGCGTGGTGCGCGAATACTGCGGCCACGGCATCGGCACGGTGTTCCACGAAGATCCGCAGGTGCTCCATTATGGCCGCCCCGGCACGGGCATCGAACTCGTGCCCGGCATGATCTTCACCGTCGAGCCGATGATCAACGCCGGCCGCCGCGATATCCGCACCATGCCGGACCAGTGGACCGTCAAGACGAAGGACCGCAGCCTCTCGGCGCAGTGGGAGCACACGGTGCTCGTGACCGAAACGGGCTACGACGTCCTGACGGTCTCGGCGGGCACGCCCGCCAGGCCGGCCATCGTCGCGCAGATGGCGGGCACGGCGGCCTGACGGCAGCAAGAAGTGCCGGAAAAGCGCTTCGTGGCGTGATCCGGCGCAAAATGGATGAGCTCGTGACGTGCCTCCTGCGCCGCGTGCCAGTACGCCCGACGCGAACCAGGCGCTGCACGCGGACACGCCGGTCAGCGCCCGCGCAATGACGTAGCGACCAACGATACATCCAGCGAAGCATCCGACGAACTAGCCGACAAACGAACGCGGCCATCCGGCAGCGCCGCCCTGACGGGAGGCGCGATCCGTCAGCGCGAGGCCGGTCCCCGCGCACGACCGGCCACCCGCCCAACCACGCCAGACACGATTCGAGCCCATGAGCGTTCCCGCTGTCGCCGTTCCCGATACGTCGTCGCTGAAGTCCGACTACAAGGCCGCCAAGGCCCAGTTGCTCGAGCGTTTCAAGACCGCGACCAACGTCGACTCGTTGATGCGCGCCCTCGCCCGCACCACCGACGACACCTTGCGCAGCGCCTGGAACCTCTGCGAGCTGCCGGCGACGCTGGCGCTCGTCGCCGTGGGCGGCTTCGGCCGCGGCGAGCTCGCGCCCTGGTCGGACGTCGATATCCTCGTGCTGTTGCCGGACGACGAGGCGCTCGCGCCGCTCGAGGCACGCATCGAGCGGTTCATCGGCCTCGCCTGGGACCTCGGACTCGATATCGGCAGCAGCGTGCGCAGCGTCTCGCAATGCCTCGAAGAGGCCGCCAACGACGTCACCGTGCGCACGTCCCTGCTCGAGGCACGCCGCATCACGGGCAGCGCAACGCTCTTCGGCGACTTCGCACAGCGCTACCGCGATGCCATGGACCCGCGCGGGTTCTTCCAGGCGAAGGTGCTCGAAATGCGCCAGCGCCACGCGCGCTTCCAGGACACGCCTTACTCGCTAGAGCCGAACATCAAGGAAAGCCCCGGCGGCCTGCGCGACCTGCAACTCATCCTTTGGATCACCGAGGCCGCGGCCTTTGGCAGCAGCTGGAAGGAGCTGGATCAGCGCGGCCTCATTACCGGGCGCGAAGCGCGCGAACTGCGCCGCAACGAAGCATTCCTCAAGGCGCTGCG